>CAZPEK010000071.1:0-223 GCA_964585555.1 uncultured Leptospirales bacterium
TATTATTCCTCAAGTGTGTACTTTAAAGTATGAACTTAAGGGTGTTGTGTCAAGAAAATAATTAAAAAGTACGACGTAGAAAACTGAGGCGGCCTCTTCGGGGAAATTCTAAACCGTTGCACCAGTACGCACTGACCTGCGAGCCACGAACGCTCAAGCCGTTTGTAACAGGCCTGCTGGCGGGGGGCACTGTAGGAAGCTGGCCACAACCGGATCAATATGT
>CAZPEK010000071.1:247-8719 GCA_964585555.1 uncultured Leptospirales bacterium
GGTCAGCCTCTCATCAGAGAGTTAAAGAAAGGCGGAACCTTCGCCTCAAAGGTCATCTCTTCTTTCGTATGGGGATGCTTTAAGGTGATTGAGGCGGAATGAAGGGCAAGTTTCTTGATACCCTTTTCGCCTTCGCCGTATTTTTTGTCCCCCGCCACGGGGTGTCCGGCTTCGGAGAATTGAGCCCTGATCTGGTTTTTTCTTCCCGTGAGAAGGTCTATCTCAAGGAGACTGAACTTGTTAGTTTCTTTTACTACTTTGTAGCCTGTTTTGGCAAGTTTTCCTTTCTGGGGATCATCAACAGAGTACATTTTATATGCAGAGCTTTCTGTCAGGTGAGAAGTAATGATGCCTTCTTTTTCAGGAAGGGTTCCATGGACGACGGCGATGTACTTTTTGGTGAAGCCTTCCCAGTTTTCCTGGAGGTAGTTTTTGGCGTATTCATTTTTTGCAAATACAATAACACCTGAAGTATCTTTGTCGAGTCGGTGTACAATAAATATTCGGTTACGTGACTTTGAATTACCCTTTCGAACATATCCGGTCAAAAGATAATAGGCGGTGTTTTCTCTTACCTTCTCGCTGCTGACGGTCAGCAGGCCGCCTGCCTTGTCTGCGACCAGTATATCATGATCTTCATAGATAATGTTCAGCCCCCGGGGCTGAAACCGCTTGGGGGGTGCTTTGAATTTTTTTTTTGGTTCGTGCATGATGTTTTCTCTTTGCTTGAGTGGATAAAGTTTACTAAGGCTTTCTAATGGGTTGTTTTGTCAATGTTTTTAATGTCTTGAGGGACTTCCCGTTATCCATTGTAAATATAGCAGTTCATCTTCCCTTTCCCCTTGATCTCGATTTCCCCCCGTTTTTCAAAGGAATAAGAATTTTTTAGCAGCCGGTAGGTGGTTTCTGAAACCTGAATTTTTCCCGTTACGCCATGGGATTCCATGCGTGAGGCAATGTTGACGCTGTCGCCCCAGAGATCATAGATGAATTTCTTTTTCCCAATGACACCGGCGACAACTGAGCCGCTGTTGATGCCGATGCGTATCTGCAGGTCGGTTCCCTTTTCTCGGTTAAAGGCTTCAAGTCCGGAAATCATATCCACGGCGCATTGCAGCATCAGTTCTCCATGGTTTTCCCGGGGCTCGGGAATACCCGCGGCAATCATGTAGGCATCACCGATGGTTTTAATTTTTTCCAGATCGTAATGCTCAACCAGGTCATCAAAGCGGGAAAAGATTCCATTGAGAAGATTTACCAGGCGGGCCGGTTCTGTTTTGCCTGAGAGTTCTGTGAACCCGACGAGATCGGCAAAAAGTATACTGACAAATTCAAAGCCGTCGGCAATAGACCGGGAGCCGCCTTTGAGCCGGTCGGCTATTTTATCGGGAAGAATATTGCGGAGAAGACTTTCTGCCTTTTCATGTTCTTCTTCGAGCTTTTTCTCAGTTTGAGTTATAATATAGTGAGCATATGCAGAAACAGAGAGAAGGCTGAAGGCAATACCCCCCTTGATAGTCCATTGGACAAAATTAAGTACCCCGGGATCGGTGATCCTGTACAGCGGGGAATGGTCCAGGTACCAGAAGCTCAACAGAAAGAAGCTGGAAAATATCAGGGCCACAATGGCATATTGATACTTTCTTTCTTTTTCCGGGTAGAGGAAAAAAGGAATAATAGGAGAAAAGAGAAGAAAAAAATGGGTCAGAGCCTCTGGACCTGTCAGGAGAGACTCGAGGCTCATGAAGATTACTGAAGAGACACCAAAGAAAAGTCGTGACGCCAGGTACCTGTGAAAATGATTGAGCAGGGGTATCAATAGAAAAAATAATCCATGGGCAATCAGGGTATATAACAGAAAGATATTGTCAGGAAGATATAGTATGGTCAGGGGTATGTATCCGCATACGGTAAATATCATAAAAACCGAAATAACATTAACCAGGATGATGTATCGTTTTTCCATATCGGGAATCGCTTCAGTGATGCCGATATTGGCCAGTGTGCTGATAATTTTTTTCAAGGTGCAGGCTCCTGGTATATTTTATATAAGATAAGATCATTATAGGGGGGAAGTTTAAAATCTGCATTCATAATTTGCATGCTGGAAAGTTTTTTTATATTGAGCTTGCTTCTCAGGTGTTGCAGGTTTATATTAGTGAATGTTAGTAAATCATAAAGATGGTATATCATGAAACCGGTTAAAGCTTTTTGTCTGCTTCTTCTTATAACGCCTTTTTTCGCATCATCCTGTATTTTCAGGCCAATCGGGAAATGCACCTACGGCGACAATAAACCGGTGACAGGAATAGTGACAATAGAATCCATTGAGAAAAAACAGTACGGCAGGGATACTCTTTATCTTGTCCGCGTGAAGGGATTCTTTAATCGAACCTTTAGAATGACCCCGGAACGCTACCAGGACTATATTGCCGAACCGGGACACACTGTGGGCTCAGAGCTGAAGGGATATGTCCTTTCTGGAGGTCCATGCCCCCCTCAGTTCTGGATCGGAAGGTCCAGGAAATAAGCCCCCCTTTAGCCCGGTCGGTTCTATTTCGGAGAAATATGCATCCTGATCGAGGCATGGACGACTTCCTCTCCATTTATATCTGTTACCGGTATCTCAAGAGTGATGGTTTTTTTGCCGGTCAATTGAGCCGCGTCTATTTCAACTAGTGCCTCGAGATTTGTTCGGGCGATCTTCAGGTATTGAATGTCCATACCTGAAGGTATCCAGCGCATGTCGGCGGGAAGGGTTATTTCAAGGGTCGATCCCGCCACCAGTTCACAGAGATTTGCCATGGCAATAGCATGAACCGATTTAATGTGATTAGTAACTGATCGGCGTTTTTTCATGGAGATGCGGCCGTAACCGGGCCTGAATTCCTGGTAGCGGGGTTTTATGGAGCCAAAATAGGGTGCGTTGAGGCAGACCAGTTTTGAGAAGATAGTCTTTCCCATGGGGAATTTTTCAAGGGTATTGTATAATTTTTGTACTTTGTGCATCATGACCTCCCGGGAGAAAAAACTCTCCGTATTTAGTTGGTGTCACGATAATTGGCATACAAAATAAATGTGTCAAGATGTTTTTCAAATAATATCAATAGTAAAGGTTTTACTTTTTTTGCTTGCAACTGTAACCATCCGGCATTATTGCATTACTAAAGATTAAAAGCCTTTCGGGCTCATAGAATATTTTTTAGTGAATAGCAGGAATCTGGATGGGGCACATACATGCCCCATTTAAGATTTTGATATTCATAAAACCGGGGAGTTTTACATGGACTACGCTGAAATAGAAAAGCTGACAGAAAAAGTAAAAGAAGAAAATGGTTTTGTAGAGGAAGTTAAAAAAGAGATTTCCAAAGTCATTATCGGCCAGGAAGACCTGATCGACCGGGTGCTGATCACTTTTATCTCCGGTGGGCATATACTCCTGGAGGGGCTTCCCGGGCTGGCAAAGACCCTGACCGTACGGGCCTTTGCCCGGGTCATTGACACAGGGTTTTCCCGGGTACAGTTTACTCCCGACCTCCTTCCCGCTGACCTTATCGGTACCCGCATCTATAATCCAAAGGAGCTCAACTTCTTTACCCGCAAGGGGCCGATTTTTACCAGTATACTTCTTGCTGATGAGATCAACCGGGCCCCTGCCAAGGTGCAGTCGGCGCTTCTCCAGGCAATGGAAGAAAAACAGGTAACCATTGGAGATGAGACCTACCAGCTCGATAATCCCTTTATGGTTCTCGCCACTGAAAACCCCATTGAGCAGGAGGGCACCTATCCGCTCCCTGAGGCACAGCTTGACCGTTTTTTTATGAAGGTACTTATTGATTATCCGAATCATGATGAAGAGCGTGAGATACTGACCCGTTTTAAAGATCTCGATCCTGATCTTTTAAAGCCTGTTGTAACGGCTGAGGAAGTTGAAAAGAAAACCGAACTGATCAATTCAATCTATATTGATGAAAAGCTTATTGATTATATTGTCGCCCTGGTGGGAGAAACCCGTAAGCCCTCAAGGCGTGAGTTGAAAAAGTATATCGACTTCGGGGCAAGCCCCCGGGCGTCAATTGCCCTGATGAAGGCGTCGCGGTGTATCGCCTTTATGCGGGGCCGCGGTTTTGTCAACCCCGATGATGTGAAGGATATTGGCGCCGATGTGCTTCGTCATCGAATAATACTTTCTTATGAAGCTGAGGCTGACGGCAAAAGTTCCGATGATGTTGTGCAGATGATTTTTGATTCAGTAGAAGTTCCCTGACAGGGAGGCACCGGTGACAAAAGACCATGTCGACAACCAGCCTGAGCTTTCCCTGCTGAGAAAGTTAAAACTTTCAGCCAGTAAAAAGCTCAATACCACCTTCGTTGGTGAGTACCATTCTGCCTTTAAAGGATTTGGGTTATCCTTTGACGCGGTACGGGAATACCAGTATGGTGATGATGTCCGTTCCATTGACTGGAATGTTTCAGCACGGATGAACCATCTCTATGTGAAAGAGTACATCGAGGAGCGGGAGCTTTCTGTTGTCCTCATGGTTGACGTGTCTGGATCAACTGAATTCGGCAGCCGGCGCTCAAAGCGCGACCTGATACTTGAAATGTCAACCCTGCTTCTTTATCTTGCCCAGATGAATAATGACCGCATAACGGTTATACTTTTTTCTGACCGCGTTGAGCGTTATATTCGTCCCCGAAAAGGGAAAAAGTTTATTCTTCAGGTTCTCGACGAGATGGTGAAGTGTGAGCCCGAGGGACGAAAAACTGATATCGGTACGGCGGTAGATTTCGCGAGCCGTGTTTTAAAAAAGCGATCGGTTGTTTTTCTTCTTTCTGATTTTATTGAAAAGGAAGAAAATTTTATGCTGAAGCTGCGGCTCCTGAACCGGAAGCATGATATTGTTCCTGTGCATATTTCTGATCCCATGGAACGGGAAATGAAAATATTCGGCCTTACCGAATTTGTTGATCTTGAAACGGGAAAAACTTTTCTCTCTGACGCGGTTCCTGCAAAGGGACGTATGCCCGAACTCCAGGAATTTGATGTGATTCGTCTCCGGACCGACCAGTCCGTTGATACACCGCTGCTGCAGTTCTTTGAACGGAGAAACAGAACGAGGTTGACCAGAAGTTGATGACTGTTGAAACATTAAGAAAATATTGTATACCACTTGCGATTATTTTTATACTTTTTTCTGCTTTATATGCTGAAGGGAAGGAAGAAGTCAAAATCAGCGCTGGTGTCACACCAAAGGAAACCACTGTGGGCAGCAGCGCGGAATACCGGGTCAGTATTGCGGGAAAGAATCTTTCAAAGATTGAGATACTTCTTCCGGAAGAGCGTGAATTCTTCCCCGCCCCGAAGGAAGAAAAAGATGCTCGGGAAAAAAAGAAGAAGCCCGGAAACCAGGAAGGGACCGAAAATGAATCGGCGGCTTTTGTGCCCCTTTATGTGATACACAGCGCACGAAAGGAAGACAGCTCAGAGAAAGATCTCTCGTACCAGACCGTTGTTATGCGCCTCTCTTATTACCGGCCGGGAACCTGGTCCCTTCCCCCTATTGAAATAAAGAGTGCTGATAAAAAAAGCATCCCTTACAAAATACCGACGATTACCATTAAGGCCCTTAACGAAAAGGGACAGCTTCAGCAGATCGAGCCGCCCCTTGACCTGGGAGGAAACTATACCCGGTTGTTTGTTCTTATCGTGATGACCGTGCTTTTGACCTTAGGGGGAGTTTTTATCTACCGTTATATTAAAAAGCGCCGGGAAGCCGCGGCGGCCGAAGAGATTATTATTCCGCCTATTGAGACCTTTCGAAGTGAACTTGAGAAGCTGCGGGGCGAGAAGCTCATTGAAGCTGAAAAAATAGAAGAATATGTTTTCGGCGTATCAACGGTTTTTCGGCGTTTTCTTTCGGGACTTCTCAAGTTTGACGCCATGGAGATGACCACAGAAGAGGTGAATCGAACCCTGAAGAAAACAGGGCAGCGCACTGGTGTCGAAGTATTTCACGATGAAATCATGAGCGCCTTTAATCTCTGGGACCTCTCCAAGTTTGCCGAGTTTACGCCTTCAAAAGAGGTGCTTCTTGAAAACCTGAAAAAGACCGGAGAACTGGCTGAAAAAATTAACAGGAAAATGGACCATGGAACAGCTTGAGTTTAAATATCCCTACGTTCTCTACCTGTTAATACCTTACGCGCTGATGCTCGGCTGGTACCTGTACCGGCGCCTTTTTCGGGCTTCATCTGCCGTGGCGGTCTCTTCAGAAGAGCTGTATCAGGTCCATGAATCCTTTCGCACCAGGACCTATCGCCTCATGCCGGTACTTCGTTTTATTGCCATACTCTGCCTGATAATCGCCCTGGCCCGGCCTGGCAAGGGAATTCATTACAGCAGCGTGAAAAATCTCGGCATCGACATAATGGTGGCCCTTGACCTTTCAGGTTCCATGGACGCGGAAGACTTTAAGCCGAAGAACCGTCTCACGGTGGCCAAGAAGGTGGTGGAAGAATTTGTCAAGAAGCGGGAAAGTGACCGCATCGGTCTTGTTGTATTTGCATCCGAGGCGTACCTCCAGTGTCCATTGACCGTCGAGCATAACATGATCGTTGATATTATTGATGAACTTGAACTGGGGTCAATAGATCCCCGGAGTACCGCCATCGGAGACGCCCTTGCCCTGGCAGCTTCACGGATGATAGACAGCAAGGCAAAGAGCAAAATCATTCTTTTAATTACCGACGGTGAAAACAACTCAGGGACCATCGATCCTGAAACCGCGGCAGAAACGGCTAAAGAGATGGGCGTGAAGATTTACAGTGTCGGTATCGGCAGCGAAGGATATGTTACTCATGCCAGCAGGGGCCGCAATATTCTCGGTATGAAGCCCCAGGTACTCAGTCGCTTTGATACTACCCTGATCGAAAAGACTTCTAAGATTACCGGGGGCAGGTTTTACCGGGCCACATCCAGTGGTGTTCTCTGGGAAAAAATCAGGGAAATTGATCTCCTTGAAAAAACTGAAATAGATGTGAAAATCTACCATGAATTTTTTGACCGTTTTCAGGTCTTTTTGATTATAGCGATGTCGGCCTTTTTTCTTGAGATTATTCTCAGGTCGGTCTATTACAGGAAAATACCATGATAGCCTTTGGTAATTATACCTATATAATTTATATCGGCCTGGCGGTGTTTCTCACCGCGGGTCTCTTTATCTTTTATATTCTCTGGAAGCGCCGTATTCTCAAGTATCTTTCCGGGCACAATGAAGACTACGGCTCGATGATTATCGGTTCTCCCCGGCGCCGGCGCCTCAGGGAGATTATGGTTCTGGTGAGCATTTTGCTTTTCGGTCTTTTGATTCTTCGTCCTCAATGGGGTGAAAATATCCGGGAGGTCAACAGTGAAGGTTCTGATGTGCTGATTGCCCTTGATGTCTCCCGAAGCATGCTGGCCCGGGATATTGAACCGAGCCGCCTCGACCGGGCAAAGGATGCGATACGCTGGATTGCCGGATCCCTGAAGGGAGACCGTATCGGCCTGATACTTTTTGCCGGTGATGCCTTTCTCCAGTGCCCCCTTACCAATGACATCGGGGCCTTTATGATGTTTCTTGATGCCGCGGGCCCCGATTCTATCCGCCTCCAGGGGACCGATATCGGGCGCATGTTCGCCCAGGCTTACCGGGTATTTGAAAAGAAACGCATCACCTCGAAAATTATGGTACTCATTACTGATGGTGAAGACCATGAAGGAGCGGCTATTCCCGCGGTTCAGCAGTTTAAAGAGATGGGTGTTTCAGTCTATGCAGTGGGTGTTGGACGAAAGGGGGGAGATTATATCCCCGCGGGAGAAGAAGAAAAGTCCGGGGGGGAAGTTTTCAAGCGTGATAGCGGCGGTAAGCTCATCCGCAGTGAAAAGAACCCGAAGCTCCTTAAGCAGCTCGCCGGGCGTACCGGGGGCGCCTATCTTGATATATCTGACAGCTTTGCCGACCTTCGCTTTATACTTCAGATTATCGAAGACCAGCACCGAAACAAGTACGGCTCCCGGGTGATAAAAGAACGAAAAGAACGTTTTGCCCCCGTGGCTATTGTCCTGCTTATTTTTCTCGTCCTTGAGCTTATGATTCCTGAACGGGCAGCTCAGAGCAGGGAGGCTTCGCTCTTTAAAAGGCTTATCAAAAGATTTCGGAGAACATGATGAAACCGGTACATATACATGTTTTTTTTCGTAAGGGGTGGGGAAGTTTACTTATTGTTTCCATGGCACTTCTGCAGATTGCCTGGCTTGATCCCTTCCGCGACGGGGTCTCTGAGGGGAACAGCCGCTACCATGATAAAAAATATCTTGAAGCAAAGAAACGCTACGATCAGGCTGAGAAATACGCTCCCGGGGAAAAGGATAAGCAGAAACTTGCCTTTAACCGGGCGAACGCGAATTACATGGCCGGTGATTTAGAG
>CAZPEK010000071.1:8729-11585 GCA_964585555.1 uncultured Leptospirales bacterium
CTGCTCTACCGCTTATCAGGTCGCGGGATACAAGAAGGCTATTCAATCGGGCGACCCGGACGTACAGAAAAAGGCCTTCTTTAATCTGGGGAATGCCTACCTGCAGCAGAAGAAATACCGTGAGGCCTTTAACGCTTTTCGTAATGCCTTGAAAATTGATCCTAACTATGCACCGGCAAAACACAACATTGAGTATATGCTTTCAAAACAAAAAAAGAATCAGCAGAAAGATAAAAACAAGAAAGACGGCGACAAGAATAATCAGCAGAAACAGGACCAGAAAAACCAGGATAAGAATAAAGATAAAAAGAACCAGCAGAATAAAAATGAGAAACAGAATCAGCAGAAGAATAAACAGAATCAGCAGATGAACCGTCAGCAGTTGAAAAATCTTCTTAAATCAATGAAGAATAAACCGGTACGACGACAGAAAGGACGCGGCAATGATAAAAGAAATCTTGAAAAAGACTGGTAGTCTTTTAATTCTACTCACCGTACTCGCCGGGGCTCTCCCGGCAAAAGAAGTGATAATTGATGGCAGACTTTCTTCCCGACGAATTTCGGTGGGGGAGCGGGCTACTCTGACATTAAAGATTCCCGGCGGTCAGGGGGATATCCAGCCGGTAAAGGTCCCCGCCCTGAGGGGAATCCGTATAGACTACGCGGGCGCCCAGCACAGCTTTCAGTATATCAACGGCAAAAGCTGGCGCGGTGTCTCTCTTAATTTTACAATCAGGGCCCTGAAACCGGGAACCTATCGAATTCCTTCCTTTATCCTTCAGCGGGGCGCGGACCGGTTGAAGTCAACGACGAGTCGCTTGAGTTTCATTCACTTCGAAACGATTTGTCGAAGTGGCTAAATGCCAGAGCCATTTTTGCCATTGCTCAACTTTTCAAACCGTTGTCGCTTAACGATTTTAATTCGCTTAGCGAGGCTCGTGAGTTTCTACACCATGCAATTTCAGCGTACAGGTTAAGCAGGCATCGTGGGGTAATTGTTTCGTTTGAGAAGAAACAGTTCGATGAGTACAAATTCTTTTCACGAATTGGCAATGGTTCAATTGGGGGCAAAGCACGCGGGTTAGCTTTCACCAACACATTGATTAAGGATAACCATTTTTACAATCGTTTCCCTGGTGTTTTTCTTGCTATCCCACGAACCGTTGTAATTAGCACAGAGTTTTACGATGAGTTTATTGAAACCAATAACCTTTTTAAAATTGGCGTTTCCGACCTCCCCGATGAGGAAATTCTAAATCATTTTATTAAAGCGAAACTGCCAGATAGGTTACTGTCCGACATTGAAAGCATGATTTCGGTAATGAAAACTCCAGTTGCCATTCGTTCATCGAGCAAACTGGAGGATTCACATTACCAGCCATTTGCCGGAATATACTCAACCTATATGGTTCCTCACACCGATGATGTTAAGCTGAAGCTAAGCATGATTGCTCAGGCAATCAAAAGCGTTTATGCCTCAGTTTTTTTTAGGGCTAGCAAGGCGTACATGACTGCAACTAGCAATGTAATTGATGAGGAAAAAATGGGTATTCTACTTCAGGAGGTGTGTGGTAACCAGCACGGAAATATATTTTTACCAACTCTTTCGGGAGTTGCCCGTTCTATCAATTTTTATCCAATTGGGTCGGAACGACCCGAAGACGGCATTGCCTCCATTGGCTTTGGCTTGGGAAAGCTGATAGTTGACGGAGGAATTTCCCTTAGGTTTTCCCCAAAATTTCCAAAGAAGGTATTGCAGCTCTCTCAGCCCGATTTAGCCCTGCGGCAAACCCAGCGTTCGTTCTATGCTCTCGATATGAGGCCAGAACGTTTTCTCCCATCAATTGACGATGGAGTAAACATTTTGAAAATGGAAATATCAGAAGCCGAGAACCTGCCCGATTTCAAGTTTGTTGCTTCAACGTTCGACTACAACAGTCATGCCCTGCGCGATGGTTTCCACGAGGGTGGGAAAAAGTTGGTATCCTTTGCCAACCTTCTGAAACATGGGCAATTTCCTTTGGCAAAAATAGTTGATGAGCTGCTTACCATTGGCCAAAAGGAAATGGGTTGTCCTGTTGAAATTGAGTTTGCTGTGAATTTACTTACACCTCCCGGAACACCAAAAATCTTTAACTTCCTCCAAATTCGACCAATTGTAGAGTCAGAACAGTCGGAGGATTTTCCATGGAACCAGGTTGAGATGTCCGATACGTTAATATATTCTTTCTCAGCGCTAGGCCACGGAAGAATTGACAATATCAGAGATTTTGTTTACGTAATTCCAGGGAAGTTCGATGCTGCCAAAACTCAACGAATTGCCGAGGAAATTGAGAGCATTAACAGAATGTACATGGAACTAAAAAGAAACTACATTCTTGTTGGGCCAGGCCGTTGGGGGAGTAGCGACCCATGGTTAGGAATTCCCATAAAATGGTCGCAGATTTCCGAGGCAAGGGTAATTGTTGAATCGGGGCTAGAGAATTTTCGGGTTGACCCGAGCCAGGGAACCCACTTCTTCCAAAACTTAACCTCGTTTAGGGTTGGCTACTTAACCATTAACCCATTTATGGATGATGGAGTTTTTGATTCCGACTTCTTAGCTGCAATTAAAACTTGGCACGAAACCGAACACGTTAGGTGTGTGCGATTTAACGACCCCTTACTTATACATATTGACGGAAAAAATAACAAGGGGGTTGTTTTTAAACCTGGAATGGGAAACAACCTTCTTTCCTACTCTGAAATCGATTGAAAAAGGAAATTGAAACCTGTTTAATATCATATTTTTATCCATAGGTTTTCCTTTGTAAATTCGTTTTTTAACTTCAACTTTACACCAGTTTATTCAAAGGG
>CAZPEK010000072.1:0-924 GCA_964585555.1 uncultured Leptospirales bacterium
CCCTTTACACTATAACCGAAGAACTGAGAAAAAAAACAAAAAGCCTCCAATCCTGCCGCCACTTCAAAGAAACCATTCGGTCAGCCCTGAAGTCACCTGAATTTAAAACCTACCGGGAAGGAGTCATTCAGGCAGGGCTCTGGGGTTCCTGGAATATTGAACTCTATGGGGAAAAGTTTCTACTGGAGCGAATTATCAGGGGGACCCTGACCCCGTGGATGAGTCTCTCTTGTGAAAAATTTTTAAAGGCCGGGGGCCGGAGGGAATCAAAAAAACCCAGTGCGGACAAAAACCGATAATCATATTATTTATTTGACAAGTTTTTCTTCTTCTGAATTTCATTATAGTTCGACATTACACCTGCCCGGGCAGAGTAGCTATACAAAAGGAGCAGCAGATGACTATCGCAAAAAATATTAAGCAATCAATGGAAAAATCCTCATGGATTCGAAAAATGTTCGAAGAAGGGGCACGACTCAAGGAAGAATTCGGAGCTGAAAATGTATACGATTTCAGTCTCGGCAATCCCGATGCGGATCCCCCTGAAAAATTCTATGAAATTATTTCAAAACTTTCTGTCGACCGGGCCAAGGGAGTTCATGGCTATATGCCCAACGCCGGGTACCCTCATGTCTGCCAGGCCATTGCCGACAAGGTATCCCGGGACCACGGGGTCAGCCAGAAAGCCAGCGGCATCATCATGACCTGCGGTGCTGCCGGCGCCATGAACACCGTGCTCAAGGCAATACTCAATCCGGGTGATGAGGTGGTAGTACCAAAACCCTACTTTGTTGAATATAATTTTTACGTATCCAACCAGGGGGGCACCCTGGTACTGGCCGAGTCTAAAAAGGATTTTTCCCTCGATCTTGAGGCCATTGAAAAAGCAATGAGCGATAAGACCAGGGCAGTCATTGTCAATTC
>CAZPEK010000072.1:936-8301 GCA_964585555.1 uncultured Leptospirales bacterium
AACCCGACAGGCCGCATTTACAGCGAATCCGAACTGAAGGCCCTTGGGGAACTGTTAAAGAAAAAAAGAAACAACGGCCCCATCTACCTGATTTCAGATGAACCGTATCGTGAAATAGTCTACGACAACGCTGAAGTCCCCAGCATCCTCACCTGCTACGATCAGGCTCTGGTCCTTACTTCCTATTCAAAATCCCTTTCTCTTCCCGGTGAACGGATTGGCTACATCGCCGTATCTGATAACTGTCCCGGTCACAGTGAGCTGATGGCGGCCCTTATAATGTGCAACCGGATACTCGGCTTTGTCAATGCCCCGGCACTGATGCAGCGAGTCGTTGCCGAGCTGACTGAGGTATCGGTAGATATTGATGTCTACCTGAAGCGGAGAGACCTGCTCTGCGGCGGGCTGAAAGACGCGGGGTATAATTTTCCCCTGCCAGAAGGAGCCTTTTATGTATTCTGCCAGGCCCCCGGCGGAGATGATGTTGCCTTTGTAAGGCATCTTCAAAAGTACAACATCCTGGCGGTTCCCGGCGTCGGATTCGGGGGGCCCGGTTACTTCCGTCTCGCCTACTGCGTCTCTGAAGATACGATTCGAAATTCGATCCCCGCATTCAAAAAGGCCTTTGAAGAATTCAAATAAAAGAAGGCTTTACGAAAGGAAGTTTAAAGGCTATACTGATGCAGACAAAATGAGACAAGTGGAAACCATGAAAAAGCTGAAAGACACACGGCAGATTCCGGAAGGAAGTATACTCAGGGTGTACCGCCCCGGTTTCGGGTATGCCCTCCTTCAAATTATCGACTCCACAGACCAGTTTCTCGGAGCCCTGGCCCCTGATGATTTTTTTGAAGCAGCTGCCGATGGAGACACAATAGAATGCTATCTCTGGATTGAACATGATGCAGGCTATGAATGCACCCTGAAGGTAATCGGCCGTATCAGCCGGGGCAAACATATACTCTTCCTTGAACACAGCAAAAGTATCCGACGCAGCAAAGAACGGCACTGCCTCACAGCAAAGGTGTCACTTCCCTTCCGTTACTTTTCCTTTTCTTCCGGCTACTCGGGAAAAAACATTAAATCTGAAGAACCGGTATTTCATGACGGTACTATCATCTCACTGAACGACCGGGAGATGACCTTCCAGGGAGAAGAAAAAACAGCGGAAGGTGCCTTTCTCTTTGGACACCTTGAAATCCCCGGGCATCGCATTGACCTGGCAGGAAAAATAACAGCTGTTTCAACCAGCGGCACGACACAGGTTGCCCTTACGGGCCTTCAGGAACGGGACCGTACCCGGCTTCTCGACTATATTTTTACTATTTACCGGGACTGATTTTTTTCAGCAGGGTCTTTTTTCGTCTATCCGCATCAAACCCGCCTCTGCTGCCCACACCAGGGCGCGCTCATATTCATCCAGGGTTATCCGGCGCCGCAAGTCAAAACTCTTTCGCGCGTTATACTCAGGATGATACTGGTCCATGATATTAACATAGGTATTCGGTGACAGAGAAACTAGAAAGTGAAACACCCGGTCGGTGGCCGCCCTGTTCTCCGGCAAAACCAGGTGACGAACCAGAAGTCCGCGGACTGCTCGTCCTTTTAAGTCACAGAGCAGATCCCCAACCTGGCGGTGCATCTCCTTGAGGGCATTCATTGCCACCAGGGGATAATCTTCCACCCCGGAAAATTCCGCAGCTGTTTTGCCATCCATATACTTAAAATCGGGCATGTACATATCAACAATACCCTCGAGAAGCTCAAGGGTTTCAACAGATTCATAGCCCCCACAGTTATAGACCAGGGGCAGATGAAGGCCTTTGGGAACCGCGTACTCAAGAGCCCCCGGGACCGCTGCGGATACATGTGTCGGAGTCACCAGGTTAATATTGTGACACCCCTTCAGCTGCAGTGTCAGCATCGCCTCACCCAACTGGCGGTATGATACTTCATCACCATACCCGTACTGGGAGATGTCATAATTCTGGCAAAAAATACATGAGAGGTTGCAGTTGGCAAAAAAAATCGTCCCTGAACCCCTGGTCCCGGAAAGGCAGCGCTCTTCTCCATGATGGGCATGAAACGAAGCAACCAGGGGCAGAGCCCCGGTCCGGCACTTCCCCCTTTCACCGCTGAAGCGGTCAACACCGCATGCGTGGGGGCACAGCCTGCAGGGCTTCATCAAAGCTTCAAGTTTGTCTCTCCGCCGCTTCAGCTCTCCGCTCTCATAAAGGGCCAGATAACCGGGGTTATACTCTTTCATCTTCTCGTCCCCTGCATGTAACAGAATGTTAAAATATATACTGATATTAAAAAATAAAAATACTTCTTGCAAGTTATTAACCCGCTGAACAACATTTGATTTGTATGAAAATTACCAAATTAATAAATACCGATGCACTGGTGGCCCATTACGGAATCGGTGACGCGGCCAAAAAATGCCATGTTTCTGTTCATGCCCTCCGTCTCTACGAGGCTGAAGGTCTCATTTTAGCAGAACGGACACCTTCGGGACGACGTCTCTATGGTGAAATTGAAATCAAAAAAATAACCTCCATCCGCCAGATGGTCCAGGAAGGCCTTAACTTTGAAGGGATCAGGAGACTGATCGCCCTGGTACCCTGCTGGAAAATTAAATCATGCGACTCTGAAGAAGGAAAAAACTGTTTTGCCAGCAGGATCATGCACAGACCCTGCTGGGCGACACAGACAAAATGCAAAAATCCCCTTCCTTCATGCCGGGAGTGTCCTGTATACCAGGAACTTATTGAATATACTGATATCATACATCATATTAAAGAAGGATACAGGTAACATCTTTTTCCAGGCATTCCTGTTCCTCTGAGAAACTTCCACCGCTTCCTCTAAAGCAGTACAGCCTGAAGAACGTACTGCCTGGTTCTCATATTAAAATTGACCTTGACTTATATCCGGTGTATATCAGGATTTGTGACCATTCAGGAAAAGAAATGAGGTAGCGATGAGAATTGTTTTGACCGGTCCAAAGGGATCAGGAAAATCAACCCTTGGAGAAAAGACTGCACAGCTCCTTGGTATTCCCTTTATTGAAACAGATCATGAGATCGAGCATCTTTTTGAAAAGGAAGAAAAAGAAAAACTCTCCTGCCGGGAAATCTACCGCAGCCGTGGAGAAGAATTTTTCCGCGACCTTGAACAAAGAGCTATTGTAACCCTCAAGGACCGGCACTGGTGTCTCATCAGTACCGGAGGAACCACTCTTCTTAACCCTGAATCACGGAGTCACCTCTGCAACAACTCCATCACCGTACTCCTGAAAGCCCCCGATGAGGTGCTCTGGAATCGAATCAAACAGGGAGGGCTGCCGCCTTTCCTTGAAGGCCCTGATGGTTTCGCCATCATGAAAGAACGAAACAGCAGACTCTATGAGGCCGTTGAACATATCAGTGACATTCTGTTTCACATCACCGAGCAATCTGAAAACAATATTCACCAGACCCTTGCCACTGAAATTGCTGATTTTATTTCCCTCGGATCTTCATCACCCAATACCTTTGGCGAGATCCTCCGGGTGACCACATTTGGCGAAAGCCATGGTGCCGCCCTCGGCGCTGTCCTCGACGGTCTTCAGCCGGGTCTGCCTATAAACGAAGAAGATATTCAAGCTGAACTCAACCGGAGAAGACCGGGACAAAGCAGTGTTACCACACCGCGGGACGAAAAAGACCGGGTACACATACTTTCCGGGGTATTTGAAGGGAAAACAACAGGAACCCCGGTCTGCATGGTCGTCTATAATGAAGATCAGGATTCAAGTAAATATAATGCCCTCCGTGATGTATTCAGACCCGGCCATGCTGATTTTACATTCTGGAAAAAATACGGTACCCGTGACCATCGGGGTGGAGGGCGCTCTTCGGGAAGAGAAACCATCGGGCGTGTTGCTGCCGGTGCTGTGGCAAAAAAAATACTGAAAGAACAGAATATAGAAATTTATGCCTACTCAGAGGAAATCGCTGGAATTCGCGGCACGACAGAGGACTTTTCCATTATCGAAGACAACCCGGTTCGGGCCGCCGATAAAACTGCTGCCGTCAAAATGGAAGAAGCTATTCTGAAGGCCCGTAATGAAAAAGATTCTGTCGGCGGCGTTGCAAAACTGGTAGTTAAAAATATCCCCGCCGGTCTTGGTGATCCTGTTTTTGGTAAACTTGATGCAAAGCTTTCATCAGCACTTTTCAGCCTCGGAGCCGTGAAGGGTGTTGAATTCGGCAGCGGCTTCTCCGCAGCCTCAATGAAAGGCAGCGAGCACAATGACACCATGAAAAACGGTACTTTCAATTCAAATCATGCGGGAGGAATTCTGGGGGGTATCAGCACCGGTCAGGATCTGGTTGCCCGCATTGCAGTGAAACCGACTCCTTCAATTTTTCAGGACCAGGAGACAATAGACACATCGGGAAAAAACCAGACCATTTCCATCAAGGGACGCCATGACCCCTGTATTGTCCCCCGGATAATACCGGTGATCGAATCAATGGCTGCCCTGGTAATTCTTGATCTTATACGCATGCAGGATGCCGCTCTTTCTGAGAAGGAAGACGGACTCTCTGACATCCCCGGAGATAAATAAATTCATGACTCTTTTCAGCAATATACCGGCGAAGGGAACCATTACACGCCCCGTGGTGACTATTGGCAATTTTGACGGCATTCATATCGGGCACCGGAAAATCCTCCAGACCCTTCGGGAAAAGGCTGCGGCAGTTCATGGAGAACCGGTTGTAGTAACCTTTGCCCAGCATCCCCGAAAAGTTCTTAATCCTGACAATCCGCCTCTCATCGTTACCACTGCCGATGAAAAACTGAAAATCCTTGCTGCCATGGGCTTTACATCGGTTATCCTTTTAAACTTCTCACGGGAGATGGCTAACA
Source organism: uncultured Leptospirales bacterium (assembly GCA_964585555.1). GTDB lineage: Bacteria > Spirochaetota > UBA4802 > UBA4802 > UBA5550 > CAZHNW01. The sequence continues at coordinate 5,854 of CAZPEK010000072.1, forward strand.
TGAATGCCCTTGATTTTTACAATCGCCTCCTGATTGAGCAGCTCGGAGCGGAAGGCATTGTTATCGGCTATGACCACGCCTTTGGTAAAAACCGGGAGGGTAACCTGAAATTTCTTCAAAGCATATCTGAACAGTCAGGTATTACCGTTACCCATGTTACCGAGGAGCTCATCGGTACCCGTCCCGTATCAAGCACATGGCTGCGAGAAGAAATAACCTCGGGAAACATGGAGATGACATCACACCTTCTGGGAAGACGCTATAGTATCAGCGGCAATGTCTCGCGGGGCCACGGCAGGGGACGAAATATCGGTTTTCCAACCGCTAATATCCTCATTGACGATACGGACAAGCTGCTTCCCCCCGATGGCGTCTATGCTGTTAATGTCTATCTTGACCGGGGAAAACAGTTCGGCGGTATGCTCAATATTGGCTCAAATCCCACCTTTGGAAATCTGGAACGATCTATTGAAGTAAATATTTTTGATTTCAACGATGATATCTACGATTCAGAGATAACTGTAGAATTTTACAGCCGCATCAGAAATGAAATACGCTTTAAAAATGCTGAAGAGTTGAAAAAACAACTTCAAAAGGACCATGAGACATCACAAAGACTATTGCAGGAATTTCACACCGGATAATATTAAATCACTAACCCTTAATACCTTCCGGCTGATAAAAAATTTCTTGTATTCTCAATCAACTATAATACAGTAAAAAAAATCAGCTAATCTGAGTCTTCTATGAAACAAATTTTAATAATTGATGACGATACGAACATCAGAACCATCATAGGCGATATTCTCTCCATGGCCGGATATGAGCCCCTTATTGCTGCAGATGGAGATGAAGGGTTAAAACTCCTTAAAGGAAATCCCTGCCCCCTCCTTATTACTGACCTTATTATGCCTGAGAAGGAAGGAATAGAAACAATCATTGAGGCAAAAAAAAGTAATCCTGAAATTAAAGTCATCGCCATATCCGGTGGCGGCCGTATCGGCGCCACCGATTATCTCTCTGTGGCCTCAAAAATCGGTGCCGATGCAACCCTGGCAAAACCATTCAGGAACCATGAACTCATAGACCTGGTGAAAAACCTGATTGGGACTCCCTAAACTTGTTCAGCCGCCTCTTGCCAGCAGGCGGCAATCTTCTTCTGACAACATGATATCTAAAGCTGAAGAGTTTTCAAAAACCTGTGTCTCTGACCGGGCCCCGACAATAACAGATGCAACACCTTTACATTGCAGGGCCCAGGCTATAGCAAGAACGCCCGGGGTAGCCTGATACTTTTCCGCCAGTTTCCTGAGCCGGGCAACGGTTTTCTCTACCCGGGGCCACGCTTCTTCTGTATAAAATTTATAAAAGCTCCTGCGCACATCTTTACGACCAAAAACCGGCACTGCGGCATATTTACCTGTCAGGAGTCCCCCTTCAAGGGCACCGTAGGCCAGTACCCTCACCCCCTTATCAACAGCACAGGGGAGTATCTGTTTCATTGTATCCTCATCAAGGAGGGAAAGATGTTCCTGCACGCTATAGATCTCTCCCCACTGCAGAGCCTCTAAGAGAAGATCAGGGGGGAAGTTACAGAGGCCGATATGCCGTATTTTTCCTTCTCTCTGAAAAGTCAAAAGAGTCTCCATGGTTTCCTCGAGAGGTGTCTTCCTGTCGGGCCAGTGGCACTGGTAGAGGTCAATATAATCGGTTCCAAGGCGCCTTAAAGAACCATGAAGCTCTTCAATTAGAAAATCCCGGGAAAGATTCTTTTCAAAATAATGCCTGCTGTCAAGTCCTCCCTTTGTGGCCAGAAAAAGTCCGCTTCTTCTTCCCCCCATAACCTTTCCAATCAGCTTTTCAGCATGACCATATCCATACACTGGTGAAGTATCGATGCCAGTGATGCCCTGATCGATAGCACTCGCCAGGGCCCGAAGGGATTCTTTTTCATTATAACTGCCCCAGTTACGCCCCCCGATAGCCCATGTACCGAGCATAAGGGAGCCCGGTTCACTGAAACTCTTTGAATTTTTCTTTTCTGCCATACGTTTTAAATACAGGTTTCTTTTCTATTTAAGATTCCATCTACTGAATGTGTTGACGGATTGATGAAATATATCACATACTGACAATAATACAGGAGACAGGCTGCAGTTCAATGAATATTCTTTTAACCAACGATGACGGCTTCGGGGCACCGGGCCTTACAATACTCGATGAAGTTCTATCCCGCGATCATCAGGTCTATGTCATTGCCCCTGCTGAAGAAATGAGCGGCATATCAAATGCCTTTACGATTCACCGCGACATGATTCTTCAAAAGCATGATTCTCGTCACTTTGCACTTGCTGGATACCCGGCAGACTGCGTAAATGTCGGCATCCATGGGGAAGTAATTCCTGACTTCGACCTGGTTATTTCAGGTATCAATCTGGGCAGCAATAC
>CAZPEK010000072.1:8375-11487 GCA_964585555.1 uncultured Leptospirales bacterium
TTCTTTTCAGGAACCGTGGCGGGTGCCCGGACAGCTCGAATTTTCATGAAAAGCGGCATAGCAGTTTCTGTCGACACGCCGTCTCCCTCTGAAGAGCTTCTCAAAGATACTGCCTGCTTTATTAAGGATACCCTTTCAGAGCTCACAGCCGCTTTCACTTCGCCCCTTCTATTAAATATTAACTATCCTGATCTTCCCCCTTCAGATATTCAGGGCCTCAAAACAGCACCGCTTTCAAAACGAATATATAAAGACCACTATGAAAAATTCGATGAAGCCGATGGCCTGACCAGAATACGTCTTCATGGTGAAATTTCAGCCCAATACCGGGAGGGTTCAGACCACGACGTTGTCACCAGGGGATACATAGCTGTAACCCCCCTTACTATTGATAATTCTGATTACCAGACCCTGGAGTTACTGGATAATAAATCATGGCAAAAGAAGATATCAATGCACGAATAAAAAATTTCCTTGATGTAGCTCTTCGCCGCTTTCTTGTTCAAGATTTCAATGAAGCGATACGTGAACTGAAAGCTGCAGAGGTACTCGACAAAAATAATCCGGAAATTTTATATAACCTGGGAATAAACTATACCCGACTGGGACTCTATAAAACAGCTATTCCTTACTTTGAACGACTCATTAATCTTTCTGCCGCCTTTATTAACAACCAGGAAATCAGAAAAATTACCGCCTATATCCATATCAAGCTGGATAATTACGATAAAGCTGAATCCCTGGTAAACCAGGTAATACGCCTCGACCCATCAGATACTTCGGCCCATAATATGAAAGGATACTGCCTTGAAAAACAGGGTGACCTTGATGAAGCAATTACCGCATACCAGGCAATTCTAGACCTTGAAGAAGACAACATCAATGCCTGTAATTCCCTGGCCTATATTCTGGCTTATACAGAGAAAGACCTGAATCGTGCTCTTCAGCTGGCCAGAAGGGCCTGTAAAGCATCTCCCGATAATCCCGCCTACTGCGATACCCTTGGCTTTATCCTTATAAAGAAAAAAGATTTTAAAAACGCTGAAAAATTTTTAAAAAAAGCGGCTAAACTTGCCCCATTTTCTGAAGAAATCAGGGAACACCTGAAGCTCACCAAAAAATCATGATATTATCCAAAGAAAAAGATTTTTATTTTACATATCTGCAATTATCTGGTAAATTGTTAACGGACAAAGAATGTTACCGGATTACTATTTCAAATTAATTTCTTGACATATGTATAGATTTCGAAATAGTAAACGACAGTGGCATTTACTTTTATCTGTCAGGGAAGATACATGAAATACACACATAAAATATCCTCTGATGAAATTGACAATATACCGGCAATTGTCATCGAAGGCGATATGACTTCCGATGCTGACGCGGATGTTAAGCGTATCTATTCAGAATTAATGGATAAATTCGAAATGGATAAAATTATTATTAATTTCGATAAAACCAAATATATAAACTCATCAGGTATAGCTACGCTTATCAACATCATACAAAATGTTAACGAAAAAAATGGTAAAATTGCCTTTGTAGGCATGTCTGAACACTTTCAGAAGGTTATGGACATTGTTGGTATAACCGATTTTGTGCAAATTTTCGATACAAACAACGAAGCAATTCAGGCAATTACCGACTAAACACTCTCCATTTTCTCCAATTTCCCCCTGTTCTAAAAAGTATCAGACAAAGATACTTCTGAAAAAACACGGCCATTTGCATAATATATTGCATGTGTAGTGAAAGAATTTTCATTGCATGGGTACAATGAGAAGGTATAATAGCATTCAAGGGGATTAAAAATCTCTAACCCTCTCATCTGATTATATTTCAAATAGAAATTCGGAGGAGTACATGACTCGAAAATCAGCCAGAAAAAAGAAACCAGAAGAATGCATTCTGACAATTGACGCGGGAACCCAGTCAATCAGGGCAGCTCTCATAGATCTCAGGGGAGAAATCCATGAAATAGTAAAAACCCCCATTGAGCCCTACTTTTCCATTAAACCGGGCTGGGCAGAGCAGGATCCGGAATATTACTGGAAAACACTCTGTAAAACCTGTAAAAAATTGATGAAAGAAACATCCTTCAGTAAGGATGCCATCAAAGGAGTAACACTCACAACCCAGCGGGCGACTTTCATCAATGTTGATCGGGACGGCAAACCCCTGCGCCCCGCAATTGTATGGCTTGACCAGAGAAAAGCGGATCTGGAAAACTGGCCTTCACTTCCCATGAAGGGAATTCTCAAGACTATTGGCATGTACGATTCGGCAGTTGCTGCAGTACGTGATGCTGAAATAAACTGGATACGTCAAAATCAGCCTGAAATATGGGACAAAACTCATAAATTTCTTATAATATCCGGTTTTTTTACTCACCGTCTTACCGGTGAATTTAACGATTCTATCGGTAATACCATCGGCTATCTTCCCTTCGACTATAAAAATCATACCTGGCTTAAGAAGTCAGATATGAAATGGAAGATGTTCCCGATTGAAGAAGAAAAACTCCATGGCCTCGTGAAACCATCAAATATTCTCGGCTATATTACTCCCCGGGCGGCAAAAGAAACAGGAATACCAAAGGGCCTGCCCCTGATTGCTGCAGCCGCGGACAAGGCCTGTGAAGTTCTCGGATCCGGCTGCCTCTCTCCTGAAATCGGGTGTCTCAGTTATGGAACAACCGCAACAATTGAAACAACCAATAAAGATTATGTAGAAATTGTACCAATGTTTCCTCCCTATCCGAGTGCTGTTCCCGGTTCTTACAATACTGAAGTTATGATTTACCGTGGATACTGGATGGTAAGCTGGTTCAAACAGCAATTCGGCTTAAAAGAAGAACAGCTGGCAAAAAAGAAAAATTGTCCCACTGAAGCCCTCTTTGATGAAATGATCAGGGAAATTCCTCCCGGTTCCATGGGTCTCACCCTGCAGCCCTTCTGGTCTCCGGGAGCAAAAATACCCGGCCCGGAAGCCAAAGGATCAATCATCGGCTTTGGTGATGTCCATACAAAGGCTCATATATACCGGGCCATTCTCGAAGGCCTTGCCTATGCTCTCAAGGAAGGTGCAACCCGGACAGAGAAAAAAAATA
>CAZPEK010000073.1:0-5342 GCA_964585555.1 uncultured Leptospirales bacterium
GAGGCTCTGAGCATCTCCCTGTATCAAAGTTGCTTTGAGCCCGTGTTTTACCAGGTTTTTTGTTGCGGTGGAAATCATCTGGTGATTGTAATCGAGCCCGAAGGTTTCATGGTCGCCGGCGTACCGGGTCATCAGGTAGCCGGTGCCGAAGGAAATTTCCAGAACCCGGAGACCCCTGATGTGGGGGAGGGTTTTTTTCAGCCAGGTCTTCCATACCGGGAGTAATTTTACTGACCAGTCATAGACCCGGGCGAAGCGCGTGTATTCCCGGTCCATTTTTTCCGTGAATGCTTTATGGTTGTCAGGTTCTCTGCCAAGGTTTTTCATATAACGATACCATGTAAATACATATCATTTTTACCTGAACAAGTCAAGAGGGCTTTTAAAATATGCAAAATTGTATAAAAGAGCCTGGACTGTCTTTTGTGCACTATAATTTTGAGTATCTCGAATACCCGGGGAGGCCTTAACTTCCTTTACTATAAAAAAGGGCAGGAGAAAGGTAATGGTGGTGATTTTTTTATAAGAAGATTGTTTTTATTTTTTCAGGCCTTGACGATTCAAAGATATTTAGATAATTTTAAGGCATAAATATTTTTGGACTGACAGTCCGTAAAAGACTGCGGTTTTTTTGGGGCGATGTAATGGGACCTTTAGACAGACGACATCGGGAGCTGGAAGAAAGAAAAGAGCTTATTCTTGAAAAGAGCCGGGAGCTTTTTTTTGAGAAGGGCTTTGATTCTGTAACGATACAGGATATCTGTGATGCTGTTGAGTATGGCCGCAGCGCAATCTATAACCTCTTTGAGAGCAAGGAAGAAATCTATTCTCATATCTATATTGAAGCCCTGAAGATACTGATCGATTTGAGCAGGCTTATTGATCCCGAGGGAAATGATTTTGACCGGGAGTTTATGAAGCTGGGAGAGATTATTTTTCAGTTCTATAATGAATATACGGATTATTTCATGGCTATTTCTCATTTTAGTTCAAAGTCGATGATACACTCAAAGATTCCCCCAAAGATTATGGAAGAAAAGGTGGCCCTTTTTGAGCAGTCAACTCATACTTTTCAGGGACTGATGAAAAAGCATATCGCCGGCGGGATTATACAAAAAGTTGATCCAGGGGATTTTTTAATGCTCTACTACGCCAGTGTAATTGGTATTATCAGCATGTATCTTATCGATGAAGAAGAAGTGAATCAGGATGATATCCATAAGGCGGTGATGACTCATACTGAGATTTACCGGGAAGGAATAAAGGTCTAAAAATTTTTAATTCTTTTTGGACTGGCAGTACAGAAGGGGGCAGTAATTTTGCCTGGTGCTGGATTGATATGTGCAGAATGGCTCAGAGTTAATACGGGCAAAGGAAAAAAAATGATTAAAAAAAATATTGAGAAAGGAAGAAAAGGGCGCACCGGGCCGGCTCTGCTTATTTTATTGTTATGGACCCTTCTTTTCGCCATGTCAGCTGCCTGTACCACAATGAGCAAAATTGACTATGAAGGAAATCGAAAATTGAGAATAGAGAAATCAGCTAATTATAAAAAAGAAAAATTTGTCAATCGTGACGGCGTTGCGGCTACTTTGAATGATTCGACCTGGAATACTATGAAAAAGATGCTCTTCGGCAACCAGCAGCGGGTTCCTGAAAAACCCCTGGAAGTTAAAAAGATTAACCCGAAACTTTTAACCGGCGGGGCTGCCGATGAATTGAAAATAACCTGGCTTGGTCACTCCTTCACGATCATTGAGATTGAGGGAAGCCTGGTTTTGACTGATCCGATGCTGGGGAAACGTCCCTCCCCGTTTCCCTTTATGGGGCCGAAGCGGTACCATAAGGAACTTCCAATAGAAGTGGAAGAATTCCCTGAAATAGACCTGGTGATTATCTCCCATGATCATTATGATCATCTCGATTATGGAACGATAAAAAAACTGCATACCAGGGTGAAGCATTTCATTGTTCCCCTCGGAGTCGGGGCCTATCTGGAAAAATGGGGTGTTCCGGAAGAAAAGATTACGGGCCTTGACTGGTGGCAGCAGACTACCACGGCAAAGGGATTAAAGGTTGCCGCAGCCCCGGCTCAGCATTTTTCCGGGCGCAATCCTTTTAATCGAAACGATACGCTCTGGGCATCATGGGCTATCATGGGTAAAAAGCATCGGGTCTTTTTCAGCGGTGACGGGGGCTACACCCCCGCCTTTAAAGAAATCGGTTTTGAATATGGTCCCTTCGATGTGACTCTCATGGAAAACGGCCAGTACAACAAAGCCTGGCAGCGGGTTCATATGCTCCCTGAGCAGTCACTCCAGGCCCACATCGATGTTCGGGGAAAGGTTATGATACCTGTTCACTGGGGAGCCTACAACCTTTCCATTCATGACTGGACCGAACCGGTTGAACGGCTTTTAAAAGCCGCGGCGGGTACGAAGGTTCGTGTCGCCACTCCCCGTATCGGAGAGACCTGGACATACGGCGATGCACTCCCTGCGGTAAAGTGGTGGCTCGATATTTCTAAAAAGAAAAGGGCAGTGGTAAAAGGAAGTAAAGGCAGCGGGGAAGTTGCCCTGAGCGAAAAATGAAGGCGCGTAAAATGAAGGCGCGAAAGCGCTTTCGCGCCTTCATTTTACGCGCCGGGAATTATCAGATAACAAGGAGAATAACATGCTTTTTAGAAAAATGCCCGGTACGGGAGATGAACTTTCAATACTCGGCTTCGGTGCCATGCGGCTTCCCCAGAAGGGACAAAAAATTGATGAAGAGCGTGCAACCGCCCAGATACGAAGCGCTATTGACAGTGGTGTTAACTATATTGATACGGCGGTACCCTACCACATGGGGGCCAGTGAACCCTTTCTCGGTAAGGCTCTTGGTGACGGGTATCGCGAAAAGGTCAAAGTGGCAACGAAACTTCCTCACTGGCAGACAAAAACAAAGGAAGAGATGCTTAAGTTGCTCGATGCTCAGCTGAAGAACCTTGATACCGATCGCATCGATTATTACCTCATTCACGCCCTCAACGGCGAGAGCTGGCAGAAGGCCCTGGAGAAGGGTGTTATCGAGTTTATGAATGAGGCGAAGGCTTCGGGCAGGATTACCAATATCGGCTTCTCCTTTCATGGCCAGCGGGAAGACTTCAAAAAAATAGTCGATGGCTACACCTGGGACTTCTGCCAGATCCAGTACAACTACCTGGACCAGGAAAACCAGGCAGGCACCGCGGGCCTTGAGTACGCCGCATCAAAGGGGCTTGGTGTTATCATTATGGAACCTCTCCGCGGCGGCAACCTGGCGGGCGATATGCCCCCGGCGATCCAGAAGATTATGGACACCACGCCGGTAAAACGTTCGGCAGCAGAATGGTCTCTCCGGTGGATATGGAACCGGCCTGAAGTTATCACCGTGCTTTCCGGTATGAATCATGAAGACCAGGTGGCTGAAAACGTAAAGATAGCCTCTGAGGCTCATCCGAATTCTCTCAGTGTTGACGAGTTGGAGATGATTGACCGGGTCGAGAAAAAGTTTCGCGAACTGATGAAGGTCCCCTGTACCGGCTGCCAGTACTGTATGCCCTGTCCTCACGGTGTTAACATTCCCGGATGTTTTCAAGTGTACAACAGCAGGCATATGTGGGGTAAGGGGTTGATGTCACGGATCATGTATCACAATGCCATGAGTGATGCGGCAATTTCAGGTAAGGCTTCCTATGCGTCACTGTGCAAAGATTGCGGTCTCTGCGAAAAAGCCTGTCCCCAGGAAATTCCCATTATCAGTGAACTGAAAAACGTAAAGAAAGAATTCGAGGGTCCCCTTGATGGGGTGATTCGGTTTATTTTGAAAAAGGCAATGGTGGGGACTGCACAAAGACGTCTGAAAGAGTGATAGGGATACTATTGACAATAGTCGGTGATTCGATTATGGTGCCGATATCATAAGCACCGTCTAATTTTTTTTATGAGATAAGGAAGAACAAATGGAAACACGAAAAAACTTTATAATAAAAGGCGCGGCCCTTACCGCGGCAGCCCTTATTCCCGGTTGTTCATCCTCGGGTATCAAGTATGCAAAACGCCCTTTCAAAACCAGGAGGCCGAAAAAGGCACTTATCGCCTGGTACGGACAGACAGGAAACACGGAGCGCTACGCCCGCCTCATCGGCCACCTCTGGAAAAAGGAAGGGATTGCCGTTGATGTTCTTGAATACCGTGAAGTGAAAATCGAAACCATGAAAGACTACGACATCATCCTGGTGGGGGCCCCGATATATTATTACGATACACCGGAAAATGTACATGGGTGGCTGAAAAAAATACCTGAAATTAAAGGTGCTGCCGTGGCTTCATATGTTTCCTTCGGCGGTCCCGAGGGAAACCAGCACAACGGGGCAACCCACCTGCTTGAAATTCTGGCCGAGAAGGGGGGCGTACCCGTGGGTATTGATTACTTTATGAACATGTCTACCTTTCCGCCGCCCAAATGGGATACCGGTGGAACTATTGGTCATAAACATCTTCCCAATGAAAATACCTATGACCGGGTCAGAAAATATGCCCGGCAGATTCTCTCGAATGTAAAGGAAGATAAAAAGATCATTGTCGATGGTGAAGCTGATATGCGGGAAATGCTAAGAGTCCTTCCCATGGCCGGCATGACCAAACTATATTACCGGGATCATAAAATAGATAAAAAGACATGCATCAACTGCGGCACCTGTGAAGAGGTGTGTCCTGTGGGGGCAATCAGTCCGAAGTTCGACAAGGTCGACCGGGACAAGTGTATCTTCTGTTTCGGCTGCTTTAACAACTGCCCGGTTCAGGCTGTGAAAATGAAAGCGGGAAGCACACAGCTTTATAATTTTCCTGAATTTATGAAAAGAAACAAGATAGAGATCAAAGAACCGGAAGAGCTTATATGAAAAGATGTTCACTAAAAGGCACCTTCTTTTTTAAACCCCTTTCAGGGGGATTTTTCTCTTTTTGAGCTTAACCCCTCCCGGGGGGCCCTTTTTGTCTCGCCACAAAAAGGGCAAAGGGCGCCCTTCAAACGCCAGGGGGGCTTAACGGGCGGGAGTACGCGGCCGTTCCTTGCCATCCATGGCACCACGGCACTGGGGCATCCATGCCCGGCGTCCTGGGTGCCGCCCTATAGCTTTATCCGATCCATACTGTCATCCGTGACAGCCTTCAAATGACCATGGAGCTTAATTTTTTAAAAAAGAAGAGGCTATCAAAAACTTTTTTTGGGACAATCTCCTGGATTTTGATTGTTTCAGCAGGGGATAAAAAAAAGTTGATTTGCCGCTTTTTGCTGGTATTCTATTGGTATACTGTCTG
>CAZPEK010000073.1:5442-11470 GCA_964585555.1 uncultured Leptospirales bacterium
ATAAAAAAAAGTTGATTTGCCGCTTTTTGCTGGTATTCTATTGGTATACTGTCTGTTCGTAAAAAATCAGGAGTTCTATGATGAAAATCGGTATACCCCGGGAAGTTTCTTCCAGTGAAAGGCGTGTCGCTCTTCTTCCGGAAAATGTTACCACATTGATGAAGCTTGATGGTGTAACCACAGCTATCGAGTCCGGTCTCGGTGAACACCTTGGTTTTGATGACACCGCCTACCGCGATGCAGGGGCAGAGATAACTTCCGACAGAAATAATCTTTTTTCTTCTTCTGACATTATCTTCCGTATCCATAAACCTTTACCCGAAGAGGTCGCCCTGCTTAAGGGAGGAGCTGCCTCTGTCAGTTTCTTTGACCCCTTTAAAGAAGAGGCCCTGGTTGACGCCTTTGTGAGGCAGAAGACCTCGGCTCTGAGCATGGAGATGATTCCCCGGATAACCCGGGCACAGAAGATGGATGCCCTCAGTTCCCAGGCCTCCCTTGCGGGATATGCCGCCGTGATTTATGGGGCATCAATACTCAACAAAATATTTCCCATGATGATGACCCCCGCCGGAACTATATCTCCATCAAGGGTGTTTGTGATTGGCGCCGGGGTTGCAGGTCTTCAGGCTGTTGCAACGGCTAAGCGTCTTGGGGCACGTGTTGAGGCCTTTGATACCCGTCCTGCAGTTGAAGAACAGGTTAAATCCCTGGGGGCGAAGTTTGTAAAAGTCGATCTTGGTGAAACGGTTGAAACGAAGCAGGGATACGCGGGGGCTCTGAGCAGTGAACAACTGAAAAAACAGCAAGAGGTGATGGCCGGGAGGTGTGCCGATTCTGATCTGGTGATTACCACTGCAAAGGTCTTTGGGAGGCCGGCTCCCCGTATCATTACGGGAGACATGATAAAGAAAATGTCTCCCGGGTCTGTTGTCATAGACATGGCCGTTGAAAGCGGGGGAAATGTTGAAGGCTCTGAGCCGGGAGAAGTGATTGAAATAAACGGCGTTACCATTGCGGGCATTGGAAACTTTGAGAGCCGGGTAGCTGTCCATGCCAGCCAGGTCTACGGGAATAACCTGACGGCATTTTTTAAAGAGTTTTATCGAGAGGAAGATAAGGGCATCGACTTTAATGCCGATGATGAGATTCTCCAGGGAGCCCTGATCACCCGGGGCGGTGAAATTGTGCATGAAGCTGTTCGAAAGGCAAGGGGGAAATAAACCATGGAAGCGATATACCTGCTGTTTATCCTGGTACTGGCGATATTTCTCGGCTTTGAACTGATACGAAAGGTTCCCGCGACCCTCCATACGCCCCTGATGTCAGGTAGTAACGCCATCTCGGGGATAACCCTGGTGGGGGCCCTGGTCTCTGCCGGCTCAACTGACTCATGGGTAACGGTACTTCTGGGGACTCTCGCCGTTGCCTTTGCCGCCGTCAATGTGGTAGGAGGTTACCTGGTTACCGACAGGATGCTCGGCATGTTTAAAAAGAAAAAGGGAGATGAAAAATGAATTCTTCCTTTGTTATAAATATTTCATATATTGTCGCTTCAATACTTTTCATTATGGGGCTTAAAATGCTCAGCTCACCGGCAACGGCCCGAAGGGGCAATCTTCTCTCGGCCCTCGGTATGCTGATTGCCGTTATCGTGACTCTCCTTGATAAAAATATTCTCACCTACCGGTATATTATAATCGGTCTTGCCACAGGATCGCTTATTGGTGTTGTGGCGGCACGCCTGGTTGCCATGACGACAATGCCCCAGATGGTGGCTCTTTTTAATGGATTCGGCGGCATCGCCAGCCTGCTGGTGGCCTGGAGCATCTTTGCCTCAGGTGGCGTTCATTCTTCCTTTACCCTGGTTACTCTTTTTCTTTCTGTGATGATTGGAGGAGTCACCTTTACCGGCAGTATGGTTGCCTATGGAAAACTGAGCGGCAGAATCCCGGGACGCCCTCTTGCTTTCCCCGGGCAGGGGGCTTTTGCTGTTGTTCTGCTTTGTGCCCTTTTGGCTGCCGGGGGGATGATTTTATTTCCTTCGATGGTTCCGTCCCTGTTTGTCCCAGAAAATGCCGTGGTTCTGGCGGTACTTCTTGCTGCTCTTCTCGGAATACTTCTTGTTCTTCCCATCGGCGGCGCTGATATGCCGGTAGTCATTTCTCTTCTTAATGCTTATTCGGGGCTTGCCGCCTGTATGGCCGGTTTTGCCATTAAAAATAATGTTCTTATTGTGTCGGGAGCCCTTGTAGGGGCAAGCGGCATTATTCTTACCAATATTATGTCCAAGGCGATGAATCGTTCAATTTTTAATATTCTCTTTGGATCATTCGCTCTATCGGGTAAGGGAGCAAAGGCACAGACAGGTAAGGGGGGGGAAGTTAACCCCATCAGCGCCGAAGACGCTTTCATGATTTTAGAGGCCGCCCGCTCGGTGGTCATTGTTCCCGGCTACGGCATGGCGGTGGCCCGGGCCCAGCATGTGGTCAAAGAACTCGCTGATCTTCTCGAGGTAAACGGTACAGAAGTTGCCTTTGCCATCCATCCCGTTGCGGGGCGCATGCCGGGACACATGAACGTGCTCCTTGCAGAGGCCGAGGTGCCCTATGAGCAGCTTCGTGAAATGGATGAGATCAATCCCCTCATGGAGACCATGGACGCGGCCCTGGTCATCGGGGCCAACGATGTGGTAAACCCGGCGGCTAACGAAGAAGAGGGAAGTCCCATCTACGGGATGCCGATTATCGAGGCTTCCCGGGCACGAACGGTATTTGTGTTAAAACGCTCAATGAGCCCGGGATTCGCGGGCATTGAGAATCCTCTTTTTTACAAAGAGAATACCCGGATGCTTTTCGGTGACGCGAAGGATTCTATTCAGACTCTGGTTGCTGAGTTTCGTGAGCTTTAACAGAAGAGATATCGGTAAATCATATCAATCAGCTCATTGAGCATACGCTTTTCATTAATTGGCGATCCGAATATCTTTATCGAATGTATAACTTCTTCTGCGGATTTGTGAATAATCCGCGCCGCTGCCTCAAGATCTTTGACTGTGAGCTCTTTCCTGTAAGTTTCAAGAAATCCAGCCAGGAGTGCAATGACTTTCTCCTCTTCAATTCGGTTAAGCTCCTGAACATCACTTTCAGTGTATATCATGGCTATCGCTTCTCGATGAAACGCCGGATCAATGGTATGTGCTTCATAGAGAAGAGTAACCAGTTCGCCAATGGCATTCTTTTTATCCCGGGAATGTTGTAGTTTTTCAAGATTTCCCAATAAGACTTTTTCTGTTATTTCTCGGTAATAAGACTGAAAAATTTCGAGGAAAAGGGGTTTTTTATCAGGGAAATACATATAAAATGAACCGGTTGAGACACCCGCCTCCCGGGCTATTTCCTTTGAGTTTGTTTTGTAGTATCCTTTTTCGGAAAAAAGCTTACGTCCCGCATTAATTATTTTTTGTTTTGTTTTAATGCCCCTTTCCTGGATGGGGGTCCGTGTGGCCGCCTTTTGTGTCATTATAGCACCCTCTTTGTATTTGTGATATATATAGTAAAGAAAAGGATTTAGAAAAGCAACCAGTAATGTGAAAAAAAGTTCATGTTTTGTTGACAATGTGAACTAAAGTTCATATATTGATATAATAAACAGTAGAGGCAACAATCATGGAACTTTTAACGAATTATATAATCAGGCTGATTCCGGGAGTACTGCTGGCGTTGGGATTTTTTCTGCTTATTCCTCGACGGTTGGTTCTTCTCAGGTTAACCGGCTACCTGCTGCTTTTTATTTTTATTCGTGATGCCATGACCCCCGCTGGATTATGGTCTTTTGGCATCGAAGGATTTTTCTGGATCAGGTTTATTCACAGCGCGCCTCTGCTTGTCGTGATGGGTCTTTCAAGTTTTACTATTGTCGTTTTCATGAATGCCCTCGACCCTGAATTAAAATCTTTGCTGGTCTGGTTTAAAAACAGCCCGTTTACGGGGCTTATAGCAGGAATGTCGGGGGCGCTTATTGTTGTTGCACCCCTTGCCGTTATATATCTCAAGGTTCCTCTGGCTGAAAGGGGGGGTGAGGTGCCGTTTATATTTTTTCTGCCAATTCTTTTGATGGCATTACTTGGCAACCTCTATGAAGAAGTTATTTTTCGCGGGTACCTGCAGGGATATCTTGAGACTACAGGCGGCATGACATCTTTGCGGGCTGCCCTTGCCTCGGGTACCGCTTTTGGTTTAGGGCACATTTTTCTTGCTCTGACAGTAACCAGCGTCGGCTGGCCTCTAATTTTTTTCGCCCTCTACGAGGGAATTATCGCTGCACTGGTGCGAATGAAGTTCGGTGTTATTCCCGCGGCGCTTACCCATGGACTGGCTATTTTTGCTCTTGCTTCGGGATTACTCTGATGGGAATAGATTGATAAACAAATAAGTGGAGAATCAGATGAAGAAAATACTAATTGTCTTAATTTTTTTGTTGGCATCTACGGGAGTTTTTCTGTGTAGCGAAATCTCTGAAGTAACTTTGGTGAGAACTGAAAAATATAATGGAATTATTCGTATAAAACTTTCATCGGTTAATGTCTTTCTACTTAAAGCCGATTATGGGTATCTTCTTGTTGATACAGCCTTCGCTGGAAGTTATGATGAGTTCAAAAAACAGTTAAGTACTTTGAAAATAAAACTTACTGAAATAAAATATCTTTTATTGACTCATCATCATGATGATCATGCAGGCTTTGCTGCTGATCTTCTTAAAAACAGTGGTGCGAGGCTAATAGTTCATCATAAAGCCATTAAGCCTTTGTCAGAAGGGTGTTCTGAGGACACCGTGTTTCCCGCTAATGTATGCACCAGGCTGGTTTTTACGGCCTTTACAGCTTTAAAGAAAAAGAAACATGCTGACTATTCGTATCCCCCTGTCAATATCCGGAAAGGAGATTACATTATCAGGAAAAATACAAAGGGTGTGTTGAATAAAATCGGGATTTCAGGAAGGATTATTGAGACTCCCGGGCATACCAGCGATTCTATTTCTGTTATACTTAATGACGGAAGCGCTTTTGTCGGTGATGTGGCAATGAATATTATGGGATTCTGCGGATTGCAGCATCGGCCGATTTATGTTGAGGACATGAGCAGAGTTTTTTCGAGTTGGAAAAAATTACGCACAATGGGGGCGAAGACTGTTTATACCGCTCATGGAGAACCTTTCAGCAGTAAAGAACTGATTCCTCCCAGATAATTAAGAAGTTCAGCTTTTCAGGCAATTATCACAGGTCCCGCATTCAGCAGGAGGAGCATCAAAATACTCATGAATAAAATCCCGCCGGCACTCTTCAGTCTTAACATAATTAAGCATCCCGATAAGCCGCTGCCGGTCTCCTTCCGCCTTGTCTTTGAGAAGTGTCTCATCAACCAGAAAGTCAGGAAGCTCGTCAACCAGCTTCAGAGTACCGGAAGGTAAACTTCCTGTCGTAACCCCATGGCGGTCAAACTGGGAAAGGACCGTTGCCAGCCGGTGGTCTCCCTTGTTTTTGTAGATAAGCTTTTCCTGCAGGTCTTCATAGTCATGACTGATGAGCGACTGGCCAAGGGACTTGAGAACCTGGTAGGTTTTTTGTATGAAATGTGCATCGGGATTTTTCCAGATGAGAAACTCGGTTTGTACCGCCAGGTCATCCTGGGTATACATGAGGTGACATGTCGAGGTGAGACCGTCACGGCCCGCCCGTCCGCGGTGAATCGTGCGTCCCACAAGCCGGCGATTCGATTGAATCGGGAATTTCCGCGTGAATGATTGTGCGGATGTCAGGCTTGTCAATTCCCATACCAAAGGCGTTGGTGGCCAGCATCAAAACGTCTTTTGACTTTTCAAAGGTCTTCTGAACGTTTCGCCGTTTTGACGGTTCAAGCTTGCCATGGTAGTTGAGGTGGCGAATTTTATTCATTTCGAGAATGGCACTGAAACGGTCAAGACTCGCGATGAGGTTGAAGTAAATAATCGTGGTGCCTTTTCGTTTTTTAAT
>CAZPEK010000074.1:0-9224 GCA_964585555.1 uncultured Leptospirales bacterium
ACAATAGCCTGATAGTTATGTTTATTCTGATGATAAATGCAAGCCTTTTTCCTGCCTTAGAAAAATGAAAAAAGATTCATCAATTTCTTGACAATAAACAGGGTTTTTTTAATTAATCTGAAAACGA
Organism: uncultured Leptospirales bacterium; assembly: GCA_964585555.1. Classification (GTDB taxonomy): domain Bacteria; phylum Spirochaetota; class UBA4802; order UBA4802; family UBA5550; genus CAZHNW01. The sequence goes on from CAZPEK010000074.1 coordinate 128, forward strand.
TAAAATTAACCCGAATTAATGGTATTTTTACATGACTGAGAATAAAAAAGATATCCGTGGTTTTCCCGGGCCTGAGCACCAGGTTTCCAGCACCCCTGTTTTTATCTTTAAATTTGCAGGTGTGGTGTTTGTTGCCGTAATTGACAATGTTGTGGCCGCCTGCCGTTTTGTAGCCCGCCGTGTCGTTGATTTCGTCACGGGCAGGGGTCTTGAGGTGGTCATTGGACAGTATCGTTTTTACCGCGATCAGATTTTTCGTATTATCAGGGACCTGAATCCCGGTGAACTGCAAAAAATCGAGCTTGATGAAGCCTGGAAAGACGAAGCCTACAAAAAAGTAGAAAAAATTCAAAAAGATCATTTTGATGAAAAGGAAGAATACCTGGTTTTCGGCAGTACCGGCTCATGGACCAGGTACCGGGATTTTTTGAAAGACGTGGAAAAGTTTTTTGCTGATCGAAAAAAGAGAAACCGGCAAAAAATTTATAATTAGTAATATTTGAAAAGGAAGTAACTTCCTTCTCAAATATTACTTTCTCAGGTCATCAGGCCTCTTGAATATCCTTTCCCCTGAGGAGTTCAAATTTACTGAAAACCAGGGGCGCCCCGAAGGAAACCCAGAAACCGATCAGCCAGTACCTGAAGTATGCCCCTGTCGGCGTTTCCGGAAGCAGGGGCTTTAAGCCCGCCTTGATGATCATGATTACCACGAGTCCCCCGATTACCTTTATCAGGCCGGCGGCAAGACTGCCCCGGGGATTGAAATTTATCCGGTTATGGGCAAGGTTTGCCCCGCAGAGCATGGCGGAAAAAACAGCCAGGGGCTGGGCAAGGTGTTTACTCGGTGCCATGAAAAGCAGCGCCAGGGGAAGGGTGGTCAGGGTGATAAGAATTACCAGGGCGCTGATACTTTCCCAGTGCTTTTCGAACCAGCTGTTGCTGGTGAGTCCCGCGGCAAGAATAACCAGGCCGATGACGAATCCCCCCAGGACATCTCCCAGGTAATGAACCCCCAGGTAGAGGCGGGAATAAGGAATCAGCAGGATGAGGCAGGCTGCTGTAATTATAACCGGTTTTTTTCGAATGTAATAGAGTACCGGTCCCCAGAAGGCTACGGCTCCCTGGGTGTGACCGCTGGGAAAACCGGGACTTTTTCTTGGAAGCCAGGCCTGGTTCAGCTCTTTTATCCCAGGCAGAAGGTTTGCTGCGTTGGGACGGGGATTGTGCCAGATGTCTTTCAGCCAGCTGTTGGCGGCAGCGGATATAAGAAAGATCACCCCTATTTTAATGGTTGTCTTCTTGTCCCAGGTCCAGTAGGCGATGGGCAGGATGATCACATAGAACATCTGGTTGCCCAGGAATGTGATGCCCAACATAAGATAATCGAGCCAGGACCCCGCAAATATATGCAGGGTGTTTAAAATGTCTTCACCAAAAAAGAACGGATCTTTTAACCAGGCTTCCATATTATTTTGCTCCTTTTTTTTCTTTATTCTTCCATTCGATGTAAGTCTTTTTCAAAAGTTCCGGGTAGTCAGATATGATGCCGTCGACTCCCGCATCGAGCATTTGAATTATTTTCTTTTTTGAATTTACCGTCCAGGTTATTACCCGGATATTTTCATCATGGCATTTTTTTACAAAGGCCGGTGTCACGTAGAGGAAGTAGGGAGAAATAAAATCCCCTTTTACGTCAATAGTCTTCTGGAGTATGGCTTTTCTATCCGCATCGAGCCCGATAATCATTTTAAAGCCTTTCCAGTAATTTGGCAGAAAAAGTGCCGATGTTGTTATTGCGGGATTCTCTTTTTTTATGATCGGGAGGGACTCGGGAATGAAAGACTGTACCGTTATCCGTGAGGCCATGTTTGACTTTTTAATCCCAAGAATCATGGCGGCGGTTGCTTTTTGAAAGTAGCTGCTGTCATAGACTTCGGGGAACTTGAGCTCAATGTTGAAGCGGGGCTTTGATATTCCGGGATGCTTTTTCTCGTAATCCCTGATAAATGTGAAGAATTCATCAAGGGTGATCATCGCGGTTCCGGCGATGGCTTTTTGCCGGGGAAATTTACTGTGCTGTACTGCGCCGCAGTCATACTGCTTTAGTTCTTTTACTGTCAGATCTTTGAGAGGCAGAGGGGAAGCTTGTTTTCCTTCCGGAGTGAGACAGAGTTTTGAATTCAGTTCACTGTCATGGTAAACCACAAGGTGTCCGTCACGGGTCAGGTTTGTATCAAGCTCAATGGTATCCATTCCCTTTTCCATGCAGTAGATAAAGGCGGGAATGCTGTTTTCAGGCCGGGCGCCCCGGGCGCCCCGATGCCCCTGGAGATCAACACTTCCCCTGAGGGGGCTATTGCGCACTGCCGTGCCGCAGCCCGGGGCCATTGATATGATCAGAGTAAGGATGGCTGCAAGCCGGAGATTTTTTTTGGATAGGGAAAGTCGCTGTTTCATACTCGTGGACTCCTTTTTTTCGTGGGAAGTTTTAATACATGAAATATTGACCGGGAATTTCACGGAAAAGGCAAGTAAAAAAAGTATAAGCCTGAAGAGGACTCAGACCTGTTATGTTTCGGTGACCTGGAGATGCTTCAGGGGGAGTATGAGCATTACTGTTGTATCAATGGCTGAAATGATTGCGGCGGACTCTTCAGGTTCGAGACCCAGGTGGTAGAGAAAGCTGTCTATTTTGGCATATCCGAGACCGTGACCTGAATCCGATGTATCGATGTTGTTGATGAAAAAATCCTGTTCTCTTCCTTCTGAGTGATACTGTTTGAATTCAGAACGCTTGTCGTGTATACGCCTCAGGTCCATGGTCAGGATCGGCGCCGTATTGGTTATTTCAAAATAGAGAAAATCCTCAATAACCTGCACTTTATAGAAGATATTGATGTCATGTTCTTTCAGTTTTCGTCTGATGGAATGAAATCCCTCGAGCTGTTTCAGCTCTTCCTGTTCTTCTTCGGTGATGTCCCGGTTTTCCCGGTATGCCCGGTTGAGGATGCGCATGTAGCGTCCCTCTTCATTGAGAACCTGCCGTACTGTAGAGGAGATGTCACTTTCCTGCATGAACTCAACAGCCATAGTATCAAAGGATATGCGGGTAAAGGCCATTTCTCTAAAAAGATCAAGCTGTTCTTCTTCTGGTAACTGGGGGAAGTCTTCGCATATTTTATCCATTATATATTCGCGGATCAGAATAAACTTGTACTTGGCTTTTACGGAGTTCTTAATCAGTTCATCCACACATGAAAGTATATCTGACAGCAGGGGAGTGACGCCCACATGATCCATGACACCCCTGGCGGCCTCAATGAGGGAAGTTCGCTCTTTCATGTCGTAGGTGTCGATTTTTCCTTTAACTTCCATAAAATATATAAAACATGCCTTATAAATATATCATGATATTCTGTTCGGGACAATATCCCGGGCAGATAATTCAATTTTTTATATTATGACCAAATGAACAAGGAAAATTTTGATTTTATCAGAAAAAGAGCCGTTTTTTCTATTGACAGGGACCCTTTCTCTTCATAATGTCCTTTTATTGATTATTTATGAACATATTTAAATGAAGTGTATATAATGTCACGAATCGAAAGAAAACTAAATCTTTTAGCTCTTCTTCTTCTCCTGGGAAAACCTGGAACGATTTCGTGATGCCGAATAACAGAGAAAAAAGCAAAAGGCCGTCACGAGAAAAAGTGACGGCCTTTTTTTTATCAGCAGTGATGGTAAAACCGGAGGTGAGAGGGATGCAATTCCCGTTTATTCTTTCTTAAATTGATCAGTAACGCGGCACAAGGTGTGCCTTTTTAATTAAAACGATACCATGGAGAAAAAAATGACCACTAATGATAAAATTTTTATTTTCGATACAACCCTGAGGGATGGAGAACAGTCCCCGGGATTCAGTATGAATATTGAAGAGAAACTTCGTTTCGCTGAACAGCTGGAGCGTCTTCAGGTTGATATTATTGAAGCCGGTTTTCCGATTATTTCTGACGGTGATTTTGATGCGGTAAAGCGGATTGCCGAGCGGGTTAAGAAGGTGCAGGTGGCAGGTCTGGCCAGGGCCAACCTGAAGGATATTGATGCGGCGGCAAAGGCCCTTGAGAAGGCGGCAAATCCAAGGATTCATACTTTTATTTCCAGCTCTGATATTCACATTGAGCATCAGTTCAAGAAGACCCGTGAAGAGGTTCTGGCCCTTGCGGTTGAAGCGGTGGAGTATTCAAAGAAGTTTACTGATAATGTTGAGTTTTCTCCCATGGATGCAACAAGAAGTGACCTGGATTATCTTTCAACTATGGTCCATGATGTCATTGCCGCGGGGGCTACAACAGTAAATATTCCCGATACTGTCGGATACACCGTACCCTCTGAGTTTTACCGTATCATCAAACATCTCTTTGATAATGTTTCCAATATTAAAGATGCTGTTATCGCTGTCCACTGCCACAATGATCTCGGTCTGGCGGTTGCCAATTCTCTTGCTGCAATCGAAGCCGGAGCTCGCCAGATTGAATGTACGGTCAACGGTATCGGCGAACGGGCCGGCAATACCGCCATGGAGGAAATTGCCATGGCCCTTAAGACGCGGAAAAATATTTTCGGCGTTGAGACAACTCTTAATACGAAGCAGATCATGGCTACCAGCAAGCTTTTGACAAGCATCACCGGTGTGTCAGTGCAGCCCAACAAGGCCATTGTCGGAGATAATGCCTTTGCCCACGAATCAGGGATTCACCAGGATGGTGTATTGAAAAACACCATGACCTATGAAATCATGCGTCCCGAGGACGTGGGTATCAGTAAATCGACCCTTGTCCTGGGGAAACATTCAGGCCGCCATGCGGTGCTTGACCGCCTGAAGGACCTGGGCTTCGAGCTCTCCCAGGTTGAGCTTGATCGTTTTTTTAAACTTTTTAAAACCCTTGCAGACAGTAAAAAGCAGGTTTTTGACGAGGATCTCATTGCCCTCATTGGCGAGGCATTGTATAAGGAAGAACAGCGCCGAAGGTATAAAGTGCAGAATGTTCAGATATCAACGGGAATGTTTTCTCCTCCCATGGCGATGGTTACCCTTAAAGATCATGAAACCAATGAAGATAATGTCTTTGAGGTGGCCCACGGAAACGGCGGGGTAGATGCGGGGATAAAGGCGGTTAAACTGATTACAAAGACCAGTGCTACTTTGAAGTCTTTCAACCTTGTGGCAATTACCGGGGGATCTGACGCCCTTTCAGAAGTAACGGCTACAGTAGTTGAAGAATTTAAGGGGAAGGAGCTGAAGGTCTTTGGTACCGGTATGAATGTTGATATATCAGTTGCCGGTATCTTTTCCTTCGTCGACGCCCTTAACAAGCTCGAGTATATGAAGAAAGTCGATGCAATGACTGGTAATGTTCATAATGTAGCACTTTAGAAGGAACAAGTATCAAGGAACAAGTATCAAGGAACAAGGAACAAGGAACAAGGAACAAGGAACAAGATTACATTGCTGCAGATAGTAAACTTGTACCTTGTTCCTTGTACCTTTCAACTGTCACCGCCTGCAGTTATCATTCAAAATTTCCTCACATTTTTTCTGTACTACACAAAAATATAGTAAATATTCTTGACATGAAACTCGATATCTATAATGTACTACATATGTGTTTAGCTTAATTTTAGACCTTGACTGCAGGAGTCAAGGAGGCCTGGGGGGCCTGATAAAAGACTTGCAAAAAATATCCGTAAGATGTGACATAAGAAACAGAAAAAAATTCATTTTTTCCCCTTCGGTTTCGTTTATTTATGCAGATGGGGAAAAATATTCAGATAACATGAGGTGAAGAATGGCTGACCAGAAAGAACTTAATCAAAAGAATCAGGCCCTTGATGCTGCTATCATGCAGATAGAGAAACAGTTTGGCAAGGGATCAATTATGAAGCTTGGAGATGAAGGTGCCCGGGTACCGATTGCCGCCATATCTACGGGTTCCCTTGAGCTTGATGTTGCCCTTGGCATTGGGGGAATTCCCCGGGGCAGGGTCATCGAAATATACGGGCCGGAGTCTTCCGGTAAAACAACGCTAACCCTTCATGCAGTTGCCCAGGCACAGAAGGCCGGGGGAGTGGCAGCTTTTGTTGATGCGGAGCACGCCCTTGATCCGATATACTCTGCAAAGCTCGGGGTTGATGTTGACGAGCTCCTTGTTTCCCAGCCCGATACGGGTGAAGAGGCCCTTGAAATTGTTGAAGCCCTTGTCAGGTCCGGTGCTGTTGACCTGGTAGTTGTTGATTCAGTTGCCGCCCTGGTGCCGAAGGCTGAGATCGATGGCGACATGGGGGATGCCCACATGGGACTCCAGGCGAGACTGATGAGCCAGGCCCTGAGAAAGTTGACCGGGGTTATTGCCAAGTCGAAAACTTCTGTAGTATTTATTAACCAGATCAGATACAAGATCGGGGTCATGTTCGGGTCTCCGGAAACGACCACCGGTGGAAATGCCCTGAAGTTTTACTCTTCTATACGAATGGATATTCGACGGATTGAGACCCTTAAATCAGGGGATGAAGCTATCGGCAACCGGGTTCGGGTCAAGGTGGTAAAAAACAAAACCGCTCCTCCTTTCAGACAGGCCGAATTTGATATTATGTACAATTCCGGTATAGCCTATGAAGGCGGCATCCTGGAACTCGGCGTAAAATATGACATCGTGAATAAAGCAGGAACCTGGTATTCCTATGGTGAAGAGCGGATTGGTCAGGGCCGTGAGAATGCAAAGCGCTTTCTCAGGGAGAATCCTTCAATTTGTGATACCATAGAGCAAAAAATCAAGCTCGTCACTGGTTTACTTAAAGAAGAGGATGTTAAAGAAAAGAAACCGGATAAGGCTGCTGCCGCACCCGAAGCTAAGCCGGCAGCACAACCTGAAGCTGCACCAAAAGAAAAAGAGCCTGAAATCGCGGCTCAGTAGCAGCCCTTAACGGCATGTCGACTGCAGATATCAGGCTTAAAAGTGCCGATGATATTAAAAGAATCAAAGAGTCGGGAGAAATCTGCGCTGAAATATTCAGGTACCTCAATACCCTCTCTCTTGAGGGTATGAGTACCTGGGAAGTCGACTCCCTGGTTGATTCCATGATAAACCGGCGTCGCGCCCGGTCAGCCTTTAAGACCCTTCGGGATTATGATTATTCTTCCTGTATTTCCATCGATGATGAAGTTGCCCATGGCATTCCTTCAAAGAAAAAGATTATTGCTTCAGGCAATCTGGTGAAAATAGATATTGGGGTTGTCTTTAACGGGTATTTTGCCGATGCCTGCCGTACATTTTCCATTGGAGAAGTGAGTAATGAGAACCGCGCCATGATCGCTGCCCTCGAAGAAAGCTTCAATCGTGCCCTTGCGGTTTTAAGGCCCGGCAACACCATAGAAGACATCGGCAATACAATTGCCGCGACAGCAGAGGACCATGGTTTTACGGTACTGTCTCAGCTCACGGGTCACGGGGTCGGGTTTGCCCTCCATGAATCACCGAGGGTTCCCCATTATCGAAAGAGCGGCCAGCGTCTTCAACTTACTGAGGGTATGGTTTTTGCCCTTGAGCCGGCTCTCTCCCGGGGAGCCGATACCATTATCACCGCTTCCAATGGTTTCACCATCATGACAGGTGACGGGGCCACTGCGGTTCAGCATGAAGAGAGTATTGCGGTAACCTCCCGGGGGCCTCTTCTTCTGACGGGAGAAAATTAGTTGCCAAAAATTAACTTCCTTTCTCAATATCCTCTAAGGCGCTGAATTATTTTTCAGTAATCTTTAAAAACCTTTGCCAGCAGGCTCTATGACGGCTATAATTGTGGTGAGCTGGCGTAAAAACTTTTAATTGATAAAAAAATGAACACTAAAGATCTTAGAGATGTACAGTCAGAACCGGATCATCGAAATCTTGATATAAACAAGGTTGGCGTTAAGGATATTTCTTATCCCGTTGTTGTTATGGACCGTGACCATGGTGAGCAGCATACGGTTGCCCGGGTTAACATGTATGTAAACCTGCCGCATCATTTCAGGGGTACTCACATGAGCCGGTTTATTGAGATTTTAAACCGATACCGTAAGGGAATCAGTACTCTGAATATCCGTGAGATTCTCAGCGCCATGAAAGAGGAGCTTGATGCGGAAACCGCCTATTTTGAGATTGAATTTCCTTTTTTTGTCACCAAAGAGGCCCCGGTTTCCCGGGAAAAGGCAAAAATGGAGTATACATGCCGTTTGATTGCCAACTCTGATGATGATTTTTATTTCCTGGAAGTCAGAGTTCCGGTCCTCTCCCTTTGTCCCTGTTCCAGGGAAATATCAGAGTATGGGGCCCATAACCAGCGGTCTATCCTTTCTGTTGCCATCAGGGCGCGGGAAATTGTCTGGATAGAAGACCTGATACAGATTGCCGAAGGGTCGGGAAGTTCAGAGATTTACTCCCTTTTGAAGCGGGAAGATGAAAAATTTATCACTGAACGTTCTTATGAAAATCCCGTGTTTGTTGAAGATATTGTCCGCAATGCGGCAGCCGATTTGAAAAAAAGAAAGGATATTATCTGGTTCTCTGTAGAATCTGAAAATATGGAGTCAATTCATAACCATTCCGCCTATGCCCAGATCGAGATGGACCTGGAAAAGTAAGCCGCAACGTTTTTATAGTGCAATCTAACTGTTTAACCCCCCCGGCTTTTTCATGCCCGGAAAAATTGCCCTTTTTATAGCGATACCGGTATACAATTTTAAAGACCGGATTTCGAATTTTTGTTTACCGGTTGATTTTTGAAACAGGAATTGCTATACTTGTATTTGTATATATCACCAATAGAGATGAGCAGGGGCTTTGTGACGTGAAAAATTATCTGACTGTTTTCATGCTGGTTTTAATACTTTTTTTCGGTAGCGATATCTTGAGTGCCGGAACTACAATTACTCCAATCGGTGGAGTGGACATGACAGATCTTGAAAATAGTTTTCAGGAACTGTCCGATTTATTCGGATCATCAACTTCAAATGCACCATTAACTGTACCTTCGCAAAATATAACTAAATTATCATTTTCAT
>CAZPEK010000074.1:9256-11377 GCA_964585555.1 uncultured Leptospirales bacterium
AGTATTCCCCATCTTTTTATTGGATTCAGTATGAACGCCGGTCTTACCAACATGCAGCGTTTTGATGGTGGCAGTGATAAGGATGTTCCTGGATTTGGAGTCAATCCTGTATTTATTTTTGGTCTCGGTCTCGGCAAAGGGCTCGATATTCTCGGAAAGGCTTTTGTGTACAGCACCGGAATGTACAAACCCCCAGTCAACACCAGCTATATTACTCTTGATAAATTAAACATATATTCCTTTGGCGGCAAACTTCGGTATAATATTGTGAAACGGAAGACTCTTATGCCGGGAGTCTTTCATTTTGAAGGAATAACCCTGAGTGCCGGTGGTGACGCTATGTATGGGGACATGAAACTTTCTGGAAGTTATTCATATGTTTTCAGTGATATTGGCGGGCCGGGAGTCGATTATTCAAGTGATATGACCTACTTAGCCCAGTTTAAGTATTTTATTGCTGCAGCAAATGTGCAGGCAATAATGTATACAAACGTATTTTTCCTTTTTAATGTATATACGGGTCTTGGCACCGCTATAAATTTTGGTTCTTTTGATGTTGATGTAACAGCCGGCGGTCCATTGGTTGATGGTACTGCAACAACAGTTGGTACCCTTGATGCGGTTTCGTCTAATAAATATAAGCCTAAATATTTCATGCCGTATTATATTCTCGGCATAGAAGTCGACCTCTTTGCCTTCCGGATCTGTCTTGAATCAATGGTAGATCTTACCAACGGCCGTGATATTAACATGTCCCTGGGCATTCGCTCCCAGTGGTGAAAACTTCCTTCATAAAATAAAAAATTCAATTTGACATTTTAAACTTATTCTACTATTAAAGTATCCCCATGTCCGGCAGTTATTTTTGAAACTCTTTTTGTTTCAATTACTCTAAGGAGGATGTGTCTGGTTTCGGAGCATGACCAGAGGCACCCTCTTTAGAAAAAGAGTATGCTGAGATTGAATTCAGTGTAAATTACTGCCCCATATTCCAAATTATAATAAAAGGAGCAACTGATGAGGAACATTATCCTTGTGAGCCTGCTTGTATTATCCTTCGCTATTACGGGATGCAAGAGTGACAGTGATATTCTTGCGTCGTATACCGGTGGAGAGATAACAAGAGGCGAATTTTACGAATGGATCAAAGGACGCCATCTGTCCAAAAAAGTAGTGCTGAAAAGCAAGGCAAAACAAAAAGCCAAATTAAAGCAGATAGCACTGGAAAAGTTATATGTAGCGGAAGCTAAAAAGAATAATTATCAAAAAACAGAAGATTTCATGAAAGTCGAAGAGCTTCTGAAAGACAGCTTTCTCGCCAACAGTTACCGACAGGAAATGAGAAAGGAAGTCGGCTTTAAAGAGCAGGCGGCTGAAGTCAGGATTATCAAACTTCGGGTGAAAAATTCTAAAATTGTAAACAATAAGCGTCAGAAACTTACAGATAAAGAATTGAAAGATGCCCTTGCAAAAAAGAAGGAAGAGGCCGTTAAGATAATTGCAGAGCTCAACAAAGGGGGAGACTTCGCCGCCCTTGCAAAAAAACACTCAAGTGACTACTCTAAAAAGAAAGGCGGCATGATTGGTTACGTTACAGCAGGTATGCGAGATAAGCTTTTCATTGATGCTGTGATGGGGATGAAGGCTGGTGAGTTTACAAAAGAACCCCTTGAAATTCGGAATGCCCTTTATATCATTAAGGTAGAAAAAAAGGCTGTACTCACCAATGATAATATCAGTGATGTTATCAAAGACGAAAAACAGGCAAAGCGTATCGAGAATCGACTGAAGGCTAATGCGGCTCGGAACCTTGAAACGAAAATGCTTGAAGCAACTGACGTGACAAATAATATTGAAAAAGCAAACCTCAGGAATCCCTCGGATGTACTTTTTAAGATAGGCGAAGAGACCTATCTCGTCAAGCAACTGAATGAATTGTTCGATTTTATCAATCTTAAGAGAACAGGTGCAGGAAGAACGAAGATTGAAGGGGATGATAAAAGGATGCGTTCTCACGCAAACCGCCTTTTTAATCAAAAGCTGATGGCTCGTAAAGCTAAAACAAGCGGTCTTGCCAAGAAGCCTGAAGTCATGAATGAATGGAATCTATTCTTAGACCGG
>CAZPEK010000075.1:0-2475 GCA_964585555.1 uncultured Leptospirales bacterium
AAGCAAAAAAGAAATTTGTCTTTACTTCCAGATTTATAAAATAAATCCGTTTGCCTTCCTGTCATTATCCTCCAGGTTCAGGCGTACGATGGAAAGATTACCCAGGATTGCGGTTAAAAGATTGTTGAAATCATGGGCGAGTCCCCCGGCAAAAAGCCCCAGGGATTCAATCTTAGAGGTCTTTTGAAGCTCTTCTTCCATTTTATACTGCTCTGTTACATCCCTGAAGGCAATGACGGTACCGGCGGTCTTCCCTTCCAATCCGACAAGGGGAGTCACGATGGCGGAAACATGCTTTTTATTCTCTTTAACCGTATAAATAACCGTATTCCTGTCAAATTCAGCAGGCTTTCCGTTTTCAAAAATCTTTGAAATTGTGGCTCTGAAAGAAGAGTTCCCTCCATCAATTTCAAGCCTGGCAAGGTCTGCCAGTCTTTTGCCCGCCTGGTCTCCTTCCAGGTCAAGGATGTCAAGGCCAGCCCGGTTTATTCCGAGAATTACACCCCGGGCATCTATGGAGACCACCCCGTCACCGATACAGTTAAGGGTAGTGGCCATCATCTCCTTTTCCCGGGAGATACTGTTATTTGAATCCAGAAGATCCTGCTGGGTGTTAATCAATTCATCATTCATCGCCTCAAGTTCTTCACTCGAAGCGGCCAGTTCTTCATACTGGGCATGGATCTCTTCCTCCTGGAAGAGGGCCCGCGTCAGGGCGCTCCGATAGATCCTGAATATCTGATAGCTGAAAAATCCTCCGAAGCTGAATGCAGTCACCGTATCAAGAACGTATTCGTTTATATCACTTGCAGGAAGTCCGTACCGGCTGCCAAAATAAAAACCAAAGGGAATAAGCATCAAAATATTGATACCGTAATATAAAAGAATACCACGTCCTTTTCTAATAAAGATGAGGGGTGTCAGCATTAAGGCAGCAAGTATCAGAACAGGAGTATCCAGCCGCTGGAGCAGGGATCCCGACTCGGCAAACATGACAGTCCAGATAGTAACAAGAGCAATAATCAGAGAAGCATGAGCAAATAAGCTGAAATACCCTCTACGCAGCATACCCAGCAAAAATATTATGACTAGAAATCCAAAAGTAAAAGGTATTAGAATTCCCGGATCTTTGATTCCCATTACAAAAAAATACACTGCATAAGAACTAAAGACCACGACATAGGCAATGATTATGGTAAGAAATACCCGCGCCTTCTGCCTCAAAAGGAAGTCACTATCCTGGATATTCTCCAAAAAAAAGTTATAGATACGATTAAGCACAGGGCTTTCCTTTAAATATAAAATAAACCATGTTTATGCCGATTTTTATTACATCCATTGTATTTTATTCTTTATATTCTTCAATGCAAGTTTAATTTTATGCCTCCTCCTGGAGAGGGGCATAAAATTAAATAGACTTATCTAATTTTGTTAACTAATACTAATATTTTTCTTCTCTTTGCCGATACTATTAATAGAATGAGACATAAAAAACTGCTCATTCGCAATGGAACCCAGCAAGGAGGTGGACCATGAAAATTGACCGATCATTTCACACGGCAAAAAGAAGACAGAGCCATGAAGGCGCTGGAGAAACCGGATCCACCAGGAACCGAAGGTTTACCCGAAGAGAAGACACCGGTTCTGATCGGGTAGAAATCTCAACACAGGCGAAGGAACGCTATGAACGTGAGCAGATGGCACAAAAAGCCCTCTCTGCTTCAAAAGAATATATATCTTCATTAATCGCTCACCGTGACAGCACCATGGAGAGAGAACGTCACGATCTTGTAACCAGTCTAAAAGAGGCAATGCGAACAGGGCGTTATGATGCCGATGACAGGAAAAAAATCGCAGGTGGGGCAGAGAAAATAGCGCTCATGCTGCTCCATAAAAACAGAAAATAAAACCAGGGCACGAGGTGAACTTCCCTGTCATGGGAACGTTCACCTTACCTTGTGTATCTCTACTTTTTGATTTTGCTGATAATAAAGAGAAGCAGCAACGCTCCGATCAGGGCCGCAATAATACTTCCTACAATTCCGTGAAAGCTGATTCCCAGAAGCCTGAAAAGGAATCCCCCGAGAAAAGAACCGGCAACGCCGATTATCAGGTTCCACAGAAGGCCGAAACCACTTCCTTTCCAAATCTGTCCCGCCAGCCAGCCTGCTGCCAGACCGATAAGCAGCATTGTTATGAGTGCTGTTATATTCATAATTCCTCCAGTGAAGATTTGATTATTCAAATTATTCAGATAATTGGAATTTTACTGTTGAAGGAGTATTAAGCATTACTCTTGATTGTGCAGAATGTAATAATGTAATTGAATTTGGATCTGTACTTCAGGGATTAAGTTATAATACAACTGATAATGATCCAAGTCCATTGATCTTAGAAAATAATGGTAATGTGTTTGCAGATATTAGTATTAATGGTAGTGCTCTATGGAGTGCTGTATCTCTTGGAACAAGTTAT
>CAZPEK010000075.1:2485-6707 GCA_964585555.1 uncultured Leptospirales bacterium
CCAGTGATGATTTGATCATTCAAATTATATACAATTTTTTAATTTTATTCAACTATTTTATTTTATAAAGGGTGAGGAAGTGTATCTTAAGAGAGGGCTGACGCTTCCTTATCTCCATAAGATGCAATTGACATAAAAAACTACTACCCTGCAAACGGCTTAAATAGTATAGTAACAAAACCGGTATAGAGTCTTTACTATTTTTAAAAGAGGAAGAAAACCATGAGTGATGTAATCTATCAACAACTCCAGGAACATCTTGACCGTCTCCCTGCCGGATATCCTGCAACCGGGACCGGAGCAGAAATCAAAATATTAAAAAAATTCTTTACCCCCCAGCAGGCAGAAATCGCCCTCGCCTTTAAAGGAATTCCGGAAAAGGCCTCAGCAATTGCCGAAAGGCTCACCATGGACTCCCTTGAAGCAGAAAAAGAAATAGAGAAAATGGCCCGGGAAGGAAGTCTCTTTAGAATCATGACTCCCGATGGTCCCGTATATATGCTGCCTAATTTTATCATGGGCATGTATGAATGGCATGTAAAGTCCATTGATAAAGAGACTGCAGAACAGGTCGGCCATGTATATGATGCCCTTTTCGAAAAACACTGGAAGGGACGCGAGACGAAACAGCTTCGTGTTGTTCCGATACATACGAGTGTAGACAGCAAAAACATTGTGCGCAGCTATGACGCTATCCGCGACCTGGTAAAAGGAAAAACCGGCGGTCCCTATGCGGTTGCCCCCTGCATATGCCGGGTCGAAAAACAACTCCTTGGGCATACAATAGATCGTCCTGTTGAGACTTGTATTCGGCATGGTCGCGCAGTATTATATACAGAACGGTATCGGAAAAGAACTGAACGAAGAGCAGCTGATAGAGAAGCTCAATGAGTGCGAAGAAGCGGCCCTTGTCCCCTTCAGTACCAACACCAGAGATACGGTAAACATGTGCATGTGTGACAGGGATTCCTGTCAGCTTTTAAGAATACTTTCAAGCTGGGATAAGCCGGCACAGGAAGTACACTCTTCATTCTATGCTGTTATAAATGAAGAAAACTGTACCGGATGCGGCAACTGTGTCAAACGCTGTCAGATTGATGCGATTAAAGAGGTAAAAACAGGGTCAGCCGGCAAAGAAAAAAAATACTATATAGACATGGACAGGTGTATCGGCTGCGGGCTCTGTGTACCGGTCTGCCGTAAAGACGCCCTCTCCCTGCAGGGAAAAGATGAGCTTCCTGCTGTACCGGAGAATTCTCTGGCGATGAATATGATGATGGCACAGGAAAGAAAAAAGCTGAATGTTTAGCTTTTAACAAAAAAGCCGGTGATGTCCCAAAAGCGACGATGCCCCAAAAGGCGACGAACGGCATCGTCGCCTTTGGGTCTGCAGGTGAAAGTGGACGCAGGCAAGAGCCCTGGATGGTAGGATGCCGATAACCAAACCTTAAAGGCTACGATGCCGTTCGTCGCTTTTAAGGCTTCAGGAAGCCGGCAATTGATCAGCAGCCCTCTTCTTCCGCAGGTGCCGCCTTTGCTTTAATTTTCTTTTTTGCCCTATGAGCCGGCGCATGTTCAGCAGTTCCGCCTGAACCGGCTCTCGCCTTCAACTCATCGGCTGATATATTCTCATAGAGATTGATATCTTTCACCGCAGCAAGCCAGCCTTCAAAGCCCCCTTGAATAGCAAATGCTTTATACCCGGCACTCTGAAGAACCATCCAGGTTTGAATCGACTGGGTACCGTCTGAACACATGAGCGCATAGGTTGTCTTTTTGTCAAGATTACGGGGTACATAATATTTAGACATGAGCATCATCAGGGGAACATGCTCTGAGCCCCGTATCGTACCTTTTCTTCTGCTGGATTCGTTGCGGAGATCAAGAACCTTAAAGTCCTTATCTCCCGCCCTGAGTTTCGCTTCAACTTCTGCCGCGGGGATAAACCCTGCATTGGCTAAAATTTTTCCCCCAACCTTTGCCGGTTCAAGAGTAAATCTCCAGCGCTGACCATCAGGCAGTATAATCAGCAGAAGCCCTACCGCGGCTGCCGCTATAATCGCTATCTTTCCTTTTGATACATTCATATTTTTCTCCATCTATATAAATTTCCGAACCGGTTACTTGATAACGCCACCGGATTTTTTTTCAAAATATTCGCCGGCTAAAAACATGCCGATTGCCATCAATATGACCAGAAAGCCGATGACTCCCGCCTTTACGCCTAAGGCGATATCAAGGGTTACCTTTCCCATATTACCTGAGAAGAAAAATTCTTTAAAGGCAGGAACAGTTTCCCCGAATATAAACATCCCGATCATGAGGCCGAGAAAATAAAATAGTGCGTCTATTTTCAGGGTTGAGATTCCCGCAAAGGTTGTACCGGGACAGTATCCCCCCACCGCAAAGCCGGCTCCCATGATGAGGCCCCCTGCTATTCCGGGCCACAGGTAGGTGGTGTTGATATATATTTTCTGCAGGTCAAGAATGCCAAGAGACCCGAGAATAATGATTCCCGCCATGGCCACTACTATTGCGGTAAACATCACCTTAATCACGGTGAAATCCTTCAGGTAAAACTGAAGCGCGAGTTTTCGGGAATTTCCGAAGCCCGCCCGTTCAAGAACAAATCCGAAGGCGATTCCGATTAATACAGCGATAAGGAAGTTAACCCCGGGGCTCCATTGAAATACTTTTACAATTGGTGCTATCATTGTCTTCCTCCTATATCCACTGCTTTCTTACGAAGAATGCAACGGCAAATGCTCCGGCGAAAATGGCAAACATCGTTATCCAGCTGCCGAGAGCAAGGGTTGCTCCCCCGGTCAGGGCGACACCGCTGGTACAGCCCCGTGCAAGACGGGCGCCATAGCCGAAAAGAATCCCCCCTGCAACGGCCAATACCCACCGCTGTTTATCGGTTATACGGGGGCCGTGGTTTGTTTCCTTTTTCAAACGACCGCCCATAAATCCTGAAATACCGGCTCCGATCAGAACGCCAAGTACTTCGAAAATCAACCAGTTATCCAGGGGATTTTTCCCGGTTTTTCCATATTTTGCCAGGTAAAAATTGTTGTCCACATGTTCCTGGGCAACTGCCTTTTCCAGGGTTACCACTGACCTCATTACTGCCCCTGAGGCTCCAAGACCTCTTCCTGAAATTACTATTGCTCCAAGAAGCACCAGTCCAAGGGCAATCCCTGCCAGGTAGGGATTTGCATAGGGTTTTCGTTCCATAATGCTCTCCTCTTTTATTCTCTTAGTATCTGGTATTTGCCGTTTTATGTTAAGCCAGTTACCGATAGACACGTCACACTGTCAATGTATTTAAGAATTTTATTATTTAATAACATTGCATTCTTTCAAAGTACTAAAGGGGTTGTGAACCTTCAAGTAAAAAGCCTTCACTTCCTTATTCTATATAGAATTTATACATACATCCCCTGGAAATTCAAAACAAAAATTTGAAAATCATTTGACTTTAGAACATTTACAGGTTTTTTCTACCTACCACTAACAAAAGAAGAGGAATTAATGAAAAACTTTATATTAATGCACCTTGCAGGTATTCTTCTGCTTACAGGAATACTATTTCCCGGGCACCCGGCAGAGGCCCTGGACAGTCAGACTGAATACCTCAGAAGAGCTGCGGTAAAAATTATTACAGTTTTTACGCGTCCCGATTATAACAGTCCATGGAAAATATCTTCCCCCCAGAACAAGGCCGGTACCGGTGTAATTATATCAAACAACCTGATTCTCACCAATGCCCATGTTGTCTCCGATGCCACAAGCATCCAGGTACAAAAAGAAAACGACCCTGAACTCTACAGCGCGAAGGTTCTCCATATCGGTCATGAATGTGACCTGGCCCTTCTCGTTGTTGATGAAGGAAGTTTCTTCAAGGGAACATCAACCCTCAGTTTCGGAGCAATACCTGAACTGAGAAGCAAAGTGACAACCTACGGTTACCCCCAGGGGGGTGAAAGAATCTCCATTACCGAGGGAATAGTATCCAGGATTGAAATTGGCACCTATTCTCACAGCAGCCGGGCCAGTTTTTTAAGAATTCAAACTGACGCGGCCCTCAATCCGGGAAACAGCGGCGGTCCGGTAATCCAGGAAGGAAAAATTGTCGGTATTGCTTTTCAGACCCAGAGCAAATCCGACAACATCGGCTTTATGATTCCTGTACCAGTCATCGGGCATTTTCTCAATGATG
>CAZPEK010000075.1:6825-11328 GCA_964585555.1 uncultured Leptospirales bacterium
GCAACCAGCGGTGTTCAGATAACCCATATCATTCCCGGGAGCAGCTCTGACGGCACCCTCCAGAAAGGAGATATCCTGACAGCAGTAGAATCCTTCGACATTGCCAATGATGGAAGCATCATGAACGGCAGGGGGCGTCTCAATTACAGTTATATCGTCAATCAGAAACAGGTTGGGGAAAAACTGAAAATTGATTTCATCAGAAATGGTGAAAAAAAACAGGCCACCCTGACAATGAACATGTTTCCTGAAAAAATTAAATGGTATGACGAATATGAAACCCGTCCCGAATACTATATCTTTGGGGGAATCATCTTTCAGCCCTTATCAAAGGAATACCTGAAAACATGGAAGAAATGGTGGTATAATGCTGATCAGCGAATGCTTTACTATTTCTATTACCATCTCAGCGATAATGTTCTACCAGAACGGAAAGAGTTTGTTGTTATAAACCGGGTACTGCCCGACAAGGCCAATACCTATATTTCAAATATCAGGGAAGCGGTAGTTCGTGAAATAAACGGCCGACAGATTAATCGCCTTGATGATGTCATTGAAGCCTTTAAAAAACCTAAAAAGGGCTACCATGAGATCTATGTCGATGGCTCTCAATACAAAATACTCCTGAAGGCGAACCAGATGCAGGCGGCCAACCAGAGGATAATGCAGAATTATAGAATTCCATCATTGGAAAGACTCAATAAAAACAGGAAAACCAGGTAATGAAAAAACTAATTATACTTATAATAGCCCTCCATGCCATCCTCGGGGCATCAACTGTTCTGGCTGGCTTCGGCGCAGATGGCAATATAATTCTGATAGAAGGCGATAACGTGGCAGAAAAAAGGCATCGAAAAATCTGTCGCCTAAGGATCAGTTCTCCAGGGACAACAGATTCTCACCACCGCTTATGCCCTTGCCAACCATGTAATGATCGAATTAACCCGCCCCGGTGAATCCAAAAAATTTGCCGCACGGGTACTGGTTAAAGATTATCATTCAGGCCTTGCCCTTATCACCGCCGAAGACCCGTCATTTTTTGAGGGCATTGAACCGGTCAGCCTGGCTGCCCGGGGAAACATTACAGGCCAGCAGGCAATCATACGCAAATGGGACAACATGGGAGCAATAAAGGAATACCGCGCCATGGCGATCAAGTCTTCAATCAGAATTTATGAGCCCAACTGCCCGGTACTGATGCACATCATGACGACAACCATGAAAAACGGCGGCAACGGAGAAGGTGTCTTCATAGACGGTAAATTTGCGGGCATCTCTACAGGCCTGGACAGCGCCTCAAAGACCCTCTATGTTATTTCCAACGATACAATAAAGCGTCTTTTAAAAGACGCGGAAAACGGCTCATACCAGGGAATCCCTTATTTCTGGCTTGATTATGTTTCAGTTAACGGCAACATCAACCTGCGTACTCAGCTTGGAATGCAGGAAAAAGAAACTGGAGTTTACATCTGTGAAATTTCTGAAACAAGCAGCGGCAGCGGCGTTTTGAAAAGCGGTGACGTGATACTTGAGGTCGGGGGCACCCCGGTGAGCGACGATGGGATGTACCTTGACAAACATTACGGACGTCTCAACTTCTACGGCCTCATCAATATGACCGCCTTTGTGGGAGATACGGTCACTATGAAAATACTCCGGAATAAAAAAAGAGAAATGGTTTCTTTTAAACTGAAGAAAATGGAATACAAAAATTTTCTCATTCCGATGATAACAAATGATCACCAGCCCCGCTATACCGTTTACGGCGGTCTTATTTTTCAGGAAATGACCCTCGGATTTCTCCAGACCTGGGGGCAGGACTGGATGAAGAAGGGAAATGACCGCTTTATCTTTTACTACACGAGCCAGAAATATTCCGCTGACAGCTCGGTGAAACGCTACGTCGTTCTCAACAGCATTCTCCCCGCCCCGTGTAACAAAGGATATGAATACAAAAAAAATCTAATGCTTGAAAAAGTTAATGGTAAGGAAGTTAATAATCTTCCCCATTTAAAAAAACTTCTTTCTGAAGTAAAAGGACAGTATGTGCTCTTCAACTTCAAGGGAGGCAGCAGCATTGTTCTTGATTCGATGGAAGTCCAAAAATTCCAGCAGAGAAT
Organism: uncultured Leptospirales bacterium; assembly: GCA_964585555.1. Lineage (GTDB taxonomy): Bacteria > Spirochaetota > UBA4802 > UBA4802 > UBA5550 > CAZHNW01. Next base: position 8,946 of record CAZPEK010000075.1, read on the forward strand.
TCTGCGGGTTTATAATATCAGCAGTGATACATATCTCGGGAAAGGTACCCCTTAATGCAAAAAGAAATAACTTCCCCCATTGAACTTCTTGATGACTCAGGACGGATAATCAGTGAAGGATGGGCCCGCCGCCAGCACTGGACATACGACCGGACAAAAATCAAGGCTCACTGGTCACGCATCAAGGAATGGGACTACTATGCGGCGATCTGCCAGGAGACTGGATACGGCGTAACCATGACCCTGGCGGATCTCGGGTATGGAACCCTCGGCGCCCTCTGCTGGCTCGATTACAATACAGGACGTTTCATGCAGGAAGATTCAATGATCCTGATGACAAAGGGACAAACCGGATTTACCCCCACATCGCAGACCTCTGACCTGCATTACCATGACAAAAAGCTGAAACTCGATTTCACGGGAAGTGACGACAAGCGGATTCTCGACTTTGAGGCCCCTGGCATTGAGATACCGGGCCTCGGCACGGGTCTCAAAGGAAGCCTTGCACTCCACCGCCCTGCCGATATGGAATCAATTGTCATTGCCACAAGCTGGAAGGAAAACCGAAAGGCCTTTTACTATAATGAAAAAGTAAACTGCATGCCCGCCCATGGAACCGTCCGGGCCGGCAACAAAGACTTTACCTTTGGCGATGATTCCTTCGCCTGCCTCGACTGGGGCCGGGGGAGATGGACCTACAAAAACCGATGGTACTGGGGATCCGCCTCGGGACTTCTTGACGGTGTACCCTTCGGGTGGAATATCGGCTACGGCTTCAGCGACCGAAGCCCAGCAACAGAAAACTGTATCTTTTACAACAACCGGGTTCACAAGCTCGAAGAAGTCACCTTTCATATTGATACCAGCGACTACATGAAGCCGTGGAAATTCACCAGCTCTGACGGACGCTTTGAGCTTGACTTTGAGCCGAGCTTCGACCGATGCAGTGACACCAACCTTCTACTGATTCGTTCAGATCAGCACCAGGTATTCGGCTACTTTACCGGTACCGTGATACTCGATGACGGCACAAAGCTGAAGATCGACCGGTTTCCCGGCTTTGCTGAAGATGTATACAACCGGTGGTAGAGATAAAAGTTACAAGTTGAAAGTTACAGGGGAGAAGAAAATTGTTGAGAAACAAGTGTATTTCCATTAATGGTTTTGATTGATAGCCCAGGGTTAAAACCCCGGGCTAGGAAGAAAATCCCTCCCGGCCAAAAGATTATGAAGCCAGTTCCTGAACAAATTAACGATTTCAGGGCTTTCTGTCATTAATAATTCTACTATAGTTTCTTTAATTTAAATCCAATCTGTTTTACAGGTTTTTCTTCATCCTGCAACAGTCGCTTTATTGCTTCAAAAACAATTTTGAATTGCTCGTCATAATTGCGTTCCATTGTTTCAATCTTTCTTTTCAAGTCATTATGAGAATTAACCATCGATCGCATTGTTGCGAAAACACGCATAATCTGAATATTAACTTGAATGGCTCTTGTACTGTTCAGCACTGAGGAAAGCATAGCAACGCCCTGTTCAGTAAACACCATTGGCATGAACCTTGTTCCTCCCCAACTTGAGGTGCCATTTTGGCACCTCAAGTTGTCAAATTCATTTTCACTTAACTCAAACATGAAATCTTGAGGAAACCTTTCGATATTTCTGCGAACTTGACGCTTCAACACTTTTGTTTCAACTTCGTATAGATCTGCCAAGTCTCGATCAAGAATGACTTTAACATCTCTAATAAGATATATTCTCTGTTCGATTTGGTCAATTGAAACTATTCCAGTCACTGTATTCTCCTTATGTTTTGAATACCACTAAGGTGGCTTCTTAGAATAAACGATTCTGGAAACAGAAATATTAACTTTTTTTTGTTAAATATAAATTTCATGATAACTATATTGATACATGGAGAGACTGGTAACATTAACAAGTATAACGTTACTTCAGCAGATAAAAAATACTCTGTTATTAGTAAGGTTTTTGAAACTATTTTTTCAATCCCCCAAAGGACAACTTTCCTGATTGTGGGGCAGTAGGATAAAGATATATTTTAATTTTCGAACAACTATTAGTACGGATTTACTTATAGACTCTATTTATCGATTAGAGCGACGGTATAGTTCTGGTTTTTTTCCATTATATTTTTCTAAGCTTATCTACAAACCTCCTCTGGAAGTAAAATACTATCATCAAAAGAGTGACATAAACATACAAGCTGTATGGTATATAAGTATAAAAATTGTTTCTATTATCAAGAATGGTAAAAACTAAAATCATTTCATGGAACACAAATGGATTACGAACACGATTCAAAAACGGAGAATTAGAACCAATATATGCAGAAGAACCTGACATAATCTTATTCCAAGAAACA
>CAZPEK010000076.1:0-8743 GCA_964585555.1 uncultured Leptospirales bacterium
CGCGCCGAAGATTGTGACAATGCCTCCCAACACCCAGACCAGGCCGAACAGGGAGGTTGAGGCCACCAACGCCATAATGGGACCCGGGGTTCGAAAAATACCACTGCCGATAATACGGCCAATAACAATGGAAACAGCCTCGGTTAATCCGAGGTCGCGACGGTACTCTGTTGATTCATCAAAAGACGAATGGGTCGGGCCTTCAGGTATGGTCATGCGCTGCCTTTTTATTTTTCTATTCTAAAGAGGAAATTAATCTTCAGGTGGGGATAAAAACTTATTTCTGTAAAGCCCTTTATCAATACTTTCTTCCTCTTATAACGACAAACTGTGCTGTCTTTGGGGTGACACTGCTAAATATTAAATCAGGATTTGTAACCGCAGAACTCGGTTTGATACTTGGTAAAATACGTTAACACCAACCGGCACATGCCCCATAATGTATCTTTATAGAACAAGAATCATTTCGCTTCCAGATTAAAATATTGACAAAAAGCAGAGGACATGCAACGCTTTTTTAAATTTTACTAAAATTTTAATGTGCCAGTGGCATGATGCAGTTTTTAAATGCCATTTTGTATCATGTGCCGGTAATTAAATCAATGTACTTTCCTGTATATCACATTTCAAGCAACAAACACTCAATGAATATTTTCAAGAGAAACTTCAATAACTGTAAGACTGCTGTAAAAACAAAAAGGCACTATACAATAGCTTGATTGTTTATTATGGAAGTTTGTCCCATTCTCTGATAAACAAAACGTTTAAACAGTACTACATGCTCAAACATCTAAAACAAAGGTGATACTTATGAATATAGGCTTAATTCTAAATGTAATTTTCATTTGTTTTTTTTCAGTTTTCATGTTTTCCGATTCTAATGCATTAGTGGAATTGTTGATAGTGAATAGCTTGCTGCAATTGAGTCTGTTTATACTGGTTGCTTGTGTGCCATTTTTGCGAACGAAAAGAATGTCTTATGTGGATATCGCCTGGCCATTTGGTGTGGCAACTATTGGTGTGCTAATTTTGTTGATGGGGGACGCAAATATTATTCGGAAAATCATTGTTGGTGGTGTTTATTTATTCATTGGGTTGCGCATGGGAATCGCGGCCATAATGATGGCTACAAAAACCGGCGTTATCTTTAAAACCGAATTTCCTCGCTATAACTATCGCCGTATGATGCTAGAGAAATCAGGTACGAAACATGTTGATTTGCATATCCTGGTCGAAATGATGACGCAGGGTTTTGCCAATATGACCGTACTGGCTTTACCAGGATTTTTAATTGCCATTAATAATACCAGTTCCATTTCAAGCCTGGAAATTATTGGGATAATCATCTGGGGAGTAGCTTATACCCTTGAATCAACAGCGGATGCTCAAAAATTACTCTTTATTTCTAAAAACAGTCAGGGTGTGTGTAATCTCGGGCTATGGAAATACAGCAGGCACCCCAACTATTTTTCTGAATGGCTCGTATGGACTGGCCTGGTAATTGCAGCCGTTCCCTCCTGGCTTGCAATCAGAAATATTGAAACCATGCCCATATGGTTAGCCATAGGTGCAGGTACGTTGTGCGCTTCCGTGATGATGTACATTACACTGGTATATATAACAGGCGCAATACCTGCAGAGTATTATTCCGTTAAAAAACGGAAGGAATATAAAGCTTATCAGCAAAAGACTAATATGTTTTTCCCATGGATTCCCAAAAAACCGGTGGATGAGTCTTTTAATGAGAGCATTTAATGTCAAAATTAAAAAAGTCTTATATGATCTGCGTTTTTTGCCAATATTGTTTTAGTATCAACCACCACGTTGTTATCAGATTTTGCAGGTTTCACTGGTATGGTGATTCTTGGAGCTCTCTACTGAACTATTGTTTTGTGGCATGCAGCCAGACGGTTAGTCTGGGAAGTCGAAAATTTTAATGGAACCCCACCAAAGAAATTACCGTTTATTCATCCTTTGAATTCGCTCTTTGTTGTCTATAATGCTGTATACTGGTTGCCGATGATACTTCCCTTTACCGGTGTGATGGAGTACCGTACAGGTTTTATTGTTTTCTTTATAATTATTATAATCAGGGCAATTGCAAATCTTTACAGGAACAATTTTCTCACTTTAGAACAAGCAGTACTTTTTCCACTGAGAATACCTTACATATTATTTTAAAACTCGTGGTGTTAAATAATTTAAGAGCCCTTTGAGTATAATGAGCCCTGAAATTAGAACACGTTTTTTATGGGTAAAGAAAGATCGCTAAAGCTCGGACTCTGAAGTATGGGGATATTTATATTAAAAATTGCAGCTCAATGGCTGAGCGGAAAAAGGGAGTTAAGAAGTACATAAAATTTTAGTATCCGGTTTAGATGTTTTTAATGGAACACCTCTGTTGGACATAAAACCATATATTGATGAATTGGATTCAAAACATGATGCAGACTTCGGATGGCTTGATGAGCTCGAATCAAAAGAGCATCTTTTACTACATATAAAAGGTGCTTGTCACAAGCATGAAAAAATTTAACCCCTCTTTTGTATGTAATCGTTAAAAAAAGCCCTGTTTTTAGACAGGGCTTTTTAGCAGTTGCGAAATAATGATAAATAAAAAAAATAATCATCTTTGAGAAAACCAGTCCATTTTTTTTATCGCAAACAGGACCAATACAATCATGAACACAACAGCTGAGTATACATGGACTAGATCAATAGCTGTAATAACAGTCTCTCTAAAGGCAATCCCTCTTAAATTTGCAAATACATGTAAAATTCCTGAGCCTGTAAGAACCGCAAGAACCGCAAATTTAACATATGCCTTTATTGTAAACCTGTAATTTTTTTTAAATTTCAGGAAATACATTGTAATAAAATATGCAAAAATTATTAGCAGTAATGTTGCGCTGAAATAATGAACATTGTGTGTTATATAGTAGTTTCCGGTCCATTCTAAACCTGGAATTGATGTAAGATAATATCTCTTTGCCATAGGCATCTGGGTAAATCCACTTAATATTGTAAATGCCACAGCTATGAGATATATCCATCTGATTGATTTTTGCCCAGTGGTTTTGTCAATATTCATATTATTCTACCTCATTTTTAGAATTTTTGCTAATGAATTTATATGAGCGTAAAATTGCAGCAGCAACTCCAGCAAATGGGGCTATTATCATGGCCTTTGCAAAATTATCTGCGCTTGCCATAGAATAATCTACTGGTTTAAGATGAGGTTTGCCATCACCCTTTTCGATTGCTTTATTCAGTTTTTCAAATGGTACAGGTGAAACGTAAATGGTATTGGTTCCCCCATTTTCTATTTCGCCATAGATAAAACCGTTGATTTCCTTTGCAATTTTATGGGCTTCCTTAACAATATCATCCCTGAATCCTATTTTCTGAACACCCTCAGGACATTGCTCTATGCAGGCAGGAATTTTCCCATCTTTAATTTTGTCATGACACCTGTCACATTTATACATTACCCCGTTACCCATATATTTGGGTAAAATATTCAAGTATATTCCAACCCCGGTCTGTCTCTGCGGGATATGCCAGGGGCATACTTCCTTACATTTTGCACCTCCCATGCAAAGGTCAGGGTTAAATGTAGTTATTCCATTATCATGTTTGTAGGAAGATCCAAAGGGGCAGAGGTTTGCGCATGGAGGATTTTGGCAATGCATGCATCTTCGTGGAATATTCAGCTCAATTTCTTTTCCATTATGATTGACCTTCGCTTTCTGGATATATAGCCAGTTATAAGGGGTCAATCTGTCAGTTTCATCTCTTTTATCAGACCAGTCCTGAACTGGCACCTTGTCAGGAAACATTTTTGGAAAAGGTTTTTTCGGTTCAGGATACTTGGCTCCATTGACCTCCTGGCATGCATAAACGCATGCTTCACAACCGATGCATTTTCGCAGATCAACGAGGGTTGCCAGCTCTTTTGTACTGGCGGCCTTTAATGCAGGGGGAAGCGTAATAGTTGCTGCTCCAATGATTCCAGCATTTTTTATACTCTTTTTAAAGAAATCTTTTCTTGAAATTTTATTAACCATAATGTTCTCCTGTTAAGGTATAAAAGAATATTAGTTTTACATAAAATACTAAAACACTAACATTCCTTTATATTGTCAAGGGTATTTTTGTTTTTTGATACTTCGGTTGTTATGATAAAAGCATAGCACCTTTAACTGTGTTGCAAACTCCGACACATGCAACCAGCACGTTAAAATATTGACAAAAAGCACCGGACATGCAACGCTTTTTTAAATTTTTTTGTGCGAACACCTTTTTATTGTTATACTATACTTAACAAAGAACCTTTTTTGCAAACAAACCACAACATTATTTTACCCGGGGAGGAAAGATGAAAAGGATAATATTTCGGGTTCTCGTTTTCTGTATCGTTCCTGCAGTATTTTTAAGCTGCTCAGATGATGCTTCATCTTCATTTACTACAGTTTATGATTATGGTTATGGTGGAGTGGGCGTTTTATCAACCGGCCTGACCTGGAAGAAATGTCTTCAGGGGGAGAACAATGATGACACATGCAGCGGCTCTGAAGATATTATCAGGTTTTGCGATTCAGCAGACAACACTTGTAATGGCGGCACCAACAGTGGCACATTAGTGAGCGGTCCGGCTTATGATTCCTGTGATGACGATACTACTGGTGGCAGAAACTGGCGTGTGCCCACAATAGATGAACTGGAATATTTTTATCTGACTGTCTGGCCGAAAAATAAAGATATATTTCAAGACAGTGACATATCTGGATATCGGTGGTCAGCAAGCAGCTTTTCAAGCACTGCCGCCTGGGCAGTCTCAAGCAGCGGTGTCGTTTCTTCAGCTTCTAATAAAACAAGCCAGTATCGGGTCCGCTGCGTTTCTACAGGTTTGTAATGTAACAAAAAAAAAGCCTCTGGCACACAGGTCTTTTTTAAATTTTCGCTCCAAAAATCGGGCAATCTTATAAGGCAGAAAAATATTATCTATTATTTCTCCGGTTTCAGTGTTTATAAGTTCTGATACGCCGATTAGATCAATGAATACCACAGGCGGTTTATCAAAAAATTTTACATAAACTCCTTCGCCTGGTAGCACCCGATAATCTCCCCGGTGTACATACGGTGAAAATCCTTCCCCGGGTAATGATCCATCAATGAATCATCAAGAAAGCCTGCAGGATCAATGTCCTGGTAATGCAGCTTTCTGCATTCAAGAACCAGCTTTGCCTCGTTAAAATATACTCCTCCCTGATCACTGAAGGCGGGAGTAAGGCCGGTTTCAGCTATTTTGTCGACATCCCGTCCCGAGTTGCTGCCGCAAAATTTTAAAGCATCCCGGTGGGCATCACTAAAAAATGAAAGAGTAAAGATATCTTCCTTTTCCATAAATTCATAGGTGTACCGCTGGGGACGAACAAAAATAAAGCAGACATTTTTATGCCACAGCACCCCGAGTCCCCCCCATGAGGCGGTCATGGTGTTAAATTTTTCCCGGTTCCCGGCAGTGATAAGCATCCAGTCGCGGCCGATCAGGCTAAAGGTATTCTCTGTTATTTCTTTCGCTTTGATTTCTGTAAACTCGCTCATAAAAACTCCCGTTATATCAATACTTTTCTTTTTAACATTTTTTCGAATCATCATTTGTCAGGTGTCCGCATCTTTTAAGACAGAAGGCGCACCGCTCATCACTGCAGTGCTGACAGGCGTAGCAATCCCTGCAGGGATACTTTTTTTCTTTATTATCCTGCACTTCGGGAACAAAGAGCTTTCCCTTCATACCGGAAATTTCAACAAAGGCCATCTCACTTTTCCCTTATCTGTTCTTCTATTATCAGTCTTTATTCTTTCACTCCGGTTACCAGAAATACTCCATAAACCCTATCACTTCCATCTTTTTGTTTTTTGGTTATTTCGGTGACCCGATAAAAAGCGATATCCGTAAAGTGGCTTTCCAGGAGAAGCTTCTTTAGTTTCTCCCGGTTGAAGCCCCGGTGGTAGACTCCGCTGCTGTCCTTATGAAAACCTCCGTCTTCCTCTTCAAGATCCGCCAGGGCGATAAATCCACCGGGAGAAAGAAGGCCTGCAAGCTTTTTCAAGAGCACTCCCGTATCCTCAACATGATGCAGCACCATGGAGCTGACAATACCGTCTACACGTATACCATCAAGAACCCCTTCCCGGTAGTCGCCGGCTATTGTTTCAATGCCCGGTCGGTTTCCCGCCTTTTCACGGAGAAAGGCCAGCATCTCCGCCGACTCGTCAAGGGCGATAACCTTCCCCGCATCATCAAGAAGGTCCAGGGAGAGAAGTCCAGTACCGGCACCGAAATCAAGCAGAGTCATCGAATCATCAAGACTGATCCTTTTTCTCATTTCTGCCGCAACTGAGCAGGCAAGGGCGGTACGCCCGGGGGTATCCCACCCGGCGGCATGCTGATCAAATAATGTCTCCGTCATTGATAGTCCTCTTTTTATCGATTTTCTCTTTCATGGAGTGCCCTGAGTATCCGTTCAAGCCCCTCTGTCAGGGTCTCCCGGCTGCACCCGATATTTATCCGCACAAAACCTTCACCCCCCGGACCAAAGGTAAAACCGTCATTTAAGGCTACCCGGGCATGGTGACGCAGAAACTCCCGGAGCTCCCGACCGCTCAGATGCAAAAAACGAAAATCGAGCCAGACCAGGCAGGTAGCTTCAGGGATGACAATTCCAATACGGGGCTCCTGTGCCGCAAGGGTCTCTTGCAGGTATATAAAATTCTCTTTAATAGCAGTCATTACTTCCTTGAGCCACGGGGTCCCTTCACGGTAGGCAACCTCCTGGGCAAGGGCCCCGAAGCAGTTGGGACCGTGTATGCCGTTTGCCTCGATACGCTTTCTAAAGCGCTCACGAAGCTCTTCATTCTCAATAATGCAGTATGCCGCCTGAAGCCCCGGAAGATTAAAGGTCTTGCTGGGAGCGCAGCAGGTCACCAGAAGGTCTAAAGGTCCAGCCTCCCCGGCAAGGGCTGTCGGCCAGTGGCGGTGCCCGGTATGAACCAGATCGCCGTGAATTTCATCAGAAACAAGTATCACCTCATGGCGGCGGCAGATCTCTGCCACTTTCGCTAAAACTTCCTTTTCCCAGACACGCCCCACGGGATTATGGGGACTGCAGAGAATCATCATCACCGTTTCAGAATCAGAAGCCTTTTCCTCGAGATCGACAAGATCCATTTCATACCGAAGCGACTCCTCAACAAGCCTGTTCTCGACGATAACTGCTCCGTTGTTCTTTACGGCGCCCATGAAGGGATAGTATACCGGGGGCTGCAGAATGACTTTTTTCCCCCCTGAAGTAAATTCCTGGACCAGCATATTCAACGCCGGCACCACACCGGGAGTAAAAATGATCGAACCGGGAGAAATGCTCCATCCCTGGCGCCGCCGGTGCCATGAAACAGTTTCATTAAAATATTCCACCGGGCAGGCACTGTAGCCGAAAATACCGTGACGGGCCCGTTCTTCAAGAGCCTTTATCACCGGTTCAGGTGAGGGGAAGTCCATGTCGGCAACCCACATGGGAAGGATTCCTTCCTCCTGGAAAATCCCTTCTGCCAGGTCCCACTTGACTGAACCGGTTCCATAGCGGTTGGGTAAATCATCAGTCATCTTTTTCAAAGGGATCATCTCCAAAAACCGGCATTGGGCATGCCTCACCATCCCTGGTTTTACGGGAAAGAAACCGGTTGCTGAAATAATTTGCAAAAATCATCATATTCATCAGCTTGTAGAAAAACCGAATATCCTTTCTGCAGTATGATATGTCAAGGGAATAGAGGGAGGTTCCATCAGGGTCTTTCCCCCGGTTAAAGGTCCACTCCCTGACATGATTCAAAAGCATCCATTCATCAGGGGGGAAGTCATCTTTTTTTAGAAACCGCAGCTTTGCGATATCCTCATCTGTCATACCAAGTTTTCTGCCCACGGCAGAATGAAAGCCCCCTCATCCCCCGCAGTCGTTGGCCAGGGAGATGGTTAAAAGAATCTTTTCCCGCAGCAGGGGATCAACATGAAGAAAAGTTGTAGAAAAAAGGGGAAGTTTCAATGTCCGGACCAAACGAACCAGAAAATCCCAGGGTGATGAAAAGCCGGGTGTATGTGTAGCCATAATATCTCCTCAACAGATCCACTGAACATGATGAATTATCCCCTGAAATTATCAATGATAATAACTGTTGAAAACATGTAATTATTCCTTAAATTTTTTTGGCGGGAATGGCCCCGACAGGGGATATTACATTATAAACTATAATTTATTAGACAAACAATAGAAAAGGGAGCATAAAAATTTTTAGCAATAATGCTGTTTTCAAAAAATTTTAACTTGCAGTTTCGAAGGAAAAATGAAAAAAAATATGGAAAAGAGGAAGGTAGTGGGGATTTGGCCTCCCTCTTTTTCCATAAAGCTTAATCATTTGGGATATAGGAGGTAAAAACTATTCTCGTTAAGTAGTTCTTAATATACTAAAATACTTTAAAATCGTCAACCTTCGCGATCAAAATTTTTTACTTTATCGTATAACAAAAAGACAGACATATAACGAAACAGGGAGGCAACATGCCATTTTTTGAAGTACACAGCAAAATTCCTCACATTGGAGAATGAACATGGATTGCTCCAACAGCTGAAATTATCGGTGATGTACGTATCGGCGTCAACTGCTATATCGGATTCGGCGCGGT
>CAZPEK010000076.1:8753-11308 GCA_964585555.1 uncultured Leptospirales bacterium
TGGACGGTGAGGAAGCGGGCCGATCAGTGTCACGACGAGTTGGAGGCGCTGGTGAAGAACGCTGAGGGTATTTTACGGGCGCTCGATTTGCCCTATCGCATTGTGGAACTGTGTACGGGCGATATCGGTTTCGGCGCGGTTCTCCGGGGAGACTACGGTACCATCGAAATCGGTGAAGGAAGTGCAATCGAAGAGGGAGCCATGATCCATGCCCGTCCCGGAGGGCTCACCAGTATCGGCAAAGATGTTACAGTGGGACACATGGTAATGATTCATAACGCGACAATTGAAGACTATGCGGTCATCGGCATGCAGTCAATGATCAGTGATTTTACTACTATTGGTACATGGGCAATTATTGCAGAACAGAGCCTTGTTAAACGGAACCAGATTGTAACACCGGAAACAATCTGGGCCGGATCGCCTGCAGTTGAAAAAGGTCCACTCCAGGATCGCCATAAACAGGAATGGACCCTGGCCAAAAAAGTCTACCGGAGCCTGGCAGAGCAATACCATACAAGTCTTAAGGAAATACCCGATCCGCGTGAAAACTGAAACTATGAACAGTACTCTTCGTAACGGCTGATCTTCAGAGCCAGTCTCCCGGCCAGAAAAGGACTCGCATCGCCCAGGGCCTTCAGGATGTAAAAGGCCTCTTTTCGATATTCTTCACATCGCTGGCGGGTCCAATGGCCCGGGGGGGGCTGAAGATTGGTAATCCTGTCAGCCAGTTTTACCATCCATATTTCATGAGGCTGACAGCGTATCCGGGCAATTGATTCTTTCATTGCCCTTTCCTTCGGCATATCACCTGCTTTAGTCAAAGCAGCTATTCCGGCTGACACCTTATCACCAAAGGCTGCTTCAATCATTTCAATAGTAGTATCGGTATCTTCAACTGTATCATGGAGGATAGCGCACTGGATCATGAGATCGGGGTTTTTAATGTCTTCTTGAAACAGGGCGGAGGCGGCCTCTGATATCACCAGGCTGATATGATACAGGTATGGTATTTCACTGCCGGGAACCTTCTGGCTGCCATGGGCTTCTGCGGCAAATCGGAAAGCCTTAATATAGAGTTCCTGATCCCACATACTGTAATCCTTCATATTTTACATTTAAAGTCAAGAAAGGAAGTGGTATTTTCCTTGACTTTTCATTCATTTTTTGACTTTTTTTATTTAATACAGACTATGAATAAAAGAACCCTTAGTTACTGGATAGAAAACAAGCAGACCCTCTTAAAGGAATACGATAAAAGAGTGGCCCGATACCGCAAGGTCCAGAAGTCCATGGTAGATACACTCACTACCATTCTCAGCAGCGAAGGAAGAAACATGCAGGTGAAGGGACGAATTAAAAAATTCGAGGCCTTCTACCGAAAGCTTCTCTTGAAATCCCAGGAACAGATTATCGACAATCCCTTTGATGAGATAAAAGACCTTATTGGCATACGTATTACTGTTCCCTTTCTCGAAGATATCCAGGATGTTGAAAACATTATTAGAAAAAATTTTTCTATTCTTGAAGTCGACTACAAGCATCGTGAGCTTTCGGTCAAAGAATTCGGCTATGATTCCACGCACTTCACGATAGAGATACCGGAAGAAACCGCCCTCAGGTTCAGGATCAGGGAAATCCTCTCCTGTGAGGTGCAGCTGAGAACGATTCTTCAGGATGCATGGGCTGAAGTTGAGCATGAACTGGTTTATAAAACCAGCATTGACAAAGTCGAAGATACCATTCGTCGAAAAATGACAGCCCTCAACGCGACCCTCTCTCTTGCGGATATCACCTTTCAGGAAATTCGGGACTACCAGAGAAAAAGATATTCCCATATCCAGGAACGCCACCAGCAGCTTCTTGACAAAGTTTCAACACGACCTGAAAAGATGGGAAGTCAGTACCGGGACCGAAAAGAAATCCCCCCGGTCCCCCATCATCCCGTAGAGGAGTTCTCAGAAGAAAACAATACTAATGATCTCTTTGTTGCCGCCATTAATGCTCATATCAACAATGAACTTGACCGGGCCCTTGAAATTTATTCCCACCTTATTCTCATCTCTCCGAATCATTATATTTATAATCACCGGGGACTGGTTTATTTTTCCCTCTCACAGTATGAAGAGGCACTGAATGATTTCACTACGGCCATTGACATGGAACCCCGTGACACCAGGGTCTATACCAACAGGTGCCTGACCTATCGAATGCTGAAACAGTACGAAAGGGCACTTGAAGATTTTGAGCATTCCCTTTCCCTGAACCCCCTCTGGACGGATACCTTTTACAGCAGGGCCCTTACCTACTATGATATGGGCGACGTCCATGGAGCTATTGAGGATTGTGACCGGGCAATAGCCCTGAAGCCTGACTTTAAGCAGGCAGTACGCTTTAAACAGTTTCTCCTTAACAAAGAAACAGAATAATTCCCTCACCTGGGGTACATTGGGCCTGAACAGAGGATTCTTTAACTTCCTTACACCTGGAAACTCCCTACATAAGTAAAATTCTTGCAATTATTAAAATGTTATGTATGATAGACTTCGAATCGG
>CAZPEK010000077.1:0-1059 GCA_964585555.1 uncultured Leptospirales bacterium
GTACAATGGTCTATATCTATAGTAAACACTCTAGGAGGCACTTCATGACCATTAAAAAAACATTTTCAAGCATAGCGCTTCTCCTCATTATAGCCTTTGCAGGAAGCGAACTCCTTGCACGGGAAGACTACTATCGCGGCAAAGGACGCGGTTATCACGGAGAATGCGGCGGCCAGGGATACGGCCGGTACCATCACCTTGATTTTCTCCAGCGGGAAATCGGCCTGACCGATGCACAGGTTGAGAAAATCATCCGCCTTGATGCAGATTACCGTATCAAGTATCACCGCAACCGCAAAAGTCCCGACAAAATCAAGTCGCTTCATGACCAGTACCGGAAAGACTTTGACAAAATCCTGACCAGAAAACAGCGGGAAAAAATAAAAACATTCCGCAATGACGGCCATGGACGCCGCGGTGATCATCACCGGCGTGGAACCTGGTAGGTAAGGAGGAGACCATGAAAAAGATTACAACTGCAGCAACAGCATTTCTCATGACACTTCCCGCTCTTGCCTGGGCCTATGGTCCTTATGGGGGCGGCCCGTGACGCGATGAAGCATGGTACGGAGGCCATCACTGGATGGGTCATGGATTTTTTGGAGGAGGCATTGTTATGTGGATAATTACCCTGCTGCTTCTCGGAACAGTTATATTTTTCGGAATTAAATTATTTCGAAACCAGGGCCTCGGTTTTGAAAAACCGATCGATGCATTAAAAAAACGCCTCGCCCTGGGAGAAATTTCCATCGAAGAATTTAATACCCTGAAAAAAGAACTTTGACGACCAGTTCTGTCATAGCGCTCATCAGCGCTGTGACAGAATAACACTCTCCACATTTCTTCAACACATTAAAAGAATTGATGATTGACAGAAACCCTTCAGGCTGATTTCTAAAGTTATTATGAATGAATTCGATCTGATTATTATCGGTGCCGGCAGCGTCGGCGTGCCCACCGCCATGTACACCGCCCAAAGCGGGCTTTCGGTACTGGTGATTGACCGTCGTCACACCGCAGGACAGGGCGAAGCCAAGCGTGCCATCGGCGGCGTGCGGG
>CAZPEK010000077.1:1069-3501 GCA_964585555.1 uncultured Leptospirales bacterium
CGGTGCCGGCCCTGCGGGACTCCTCTGCGCCATCGAAGCGGCAGACGCGGGAAGACAAATCTGCATCCTGGAAAAAAATGACCGCCCCGGCAGAAAGCTTCTCATCTCAGGCTCCGGGCGCTGCAATGTGACCCATGGGGGACCAATAGCAGACTTCCTTACCCATTACGGCGCCGCAGGCAGATTTCTCCGCCCAGCCCTCTACGGCTTCAGCAATATTGACCTGGCTGACTTTTTCAAAAAACGGAACTGTCCCCTCACCGAAACTGATGGTGGAAAAATCTTCCCCGCATCCCAACGCGCCGAAGATATCCTTGAAGTTCTTCTCGCAGAGGCAAGACAGCGGGACATTTCAATTCACTACAACCGGAAAGTTACAGGTATCTCCAAGGATAAATCAGGCTTTGATATAATATCAAAAAAGGGAGACTACCGCGCCGCCCACCTTGTTATTGCCGCAGGGGGCATGTCCTATCCGGGAACCGGTTCAACGGGTGACGGCTATGACCTTGCCGCCTCCCTGGGGCACACTATTGCAGACCCGCTTCCCGCCCTGACGCCGGTGCTGGCAGAAAAATATCCATACCGCGACTGTGCCGGCATCAGCATCAGGGAGACACAAGTCACTCTCTATCGTGACAGCAAAAAACAAGCCAGCGCCAGCGGGGATATTCTCTTCACCCACCGGGGACTCTCGGGACCCGGGATTCTCGATTTCAGCAGGTATGTCTCCCCCGGTGACACACTTACCGTGAGCCTTCTGCCACACTGGAAACGTGAAGATATTGAAAACCATCTCGTTAAAAAAACCAACAGCGCAGGTAAGCGTTCTTTTAAAAGCATCATAACAGAACAGGGCCTTCCTGAGCGTATGGCCCGGCAGCTCTTCCTTTTCCTTGATATGAGCACAGAAATAAAAATGGGGGAAGTTTCACGCACACAGAGGGGCCTCATCTCTGAACACCTGGCAGCCCATCCCTTTACCGTCGAGCGCCTGGGCAACTTTAACGAGGCAATGGTTACTGCCGGCGGCATCAGCCTGAAAGAAATAAACTCAAAGACCATGGAATCAAAACTGGTTGAGGGACTTTATTTTGCCGGAGAAGTAATGGACATTGATGGAGATACCGGGGGCTATAATCTTCAGGCCGCCTTCAGCACCGGCGCACTGGCGGGGCAAAACTCAAAGAAAGCCAAGAGTTTACATCATGAAGTCAAAAACCAGCAATAAGAACAATCCTGTCCTGGAGCGCCTGGCGGTTTTCAGCGATACCCATGGCAACCGGGAAACCATGATGTCAGCCATCAGGTTCACCGGGCCTTACACCCGGATCATTCATCTTGGTGACGGAGTATTAAATGGGAAGGAAGCTGCCGAAAACCTTCAGCTCCCCTTTACCGGTATCATGGGGAATGAAGACTTTGGAGAAATCTTTCCGGAAAAAAATATTCTTGAAATCTGCGGCTTCAGGTTTCTCCTGATGCACGGCCACCAGCTGCGGATTAACGCGTACATGAAACCCTCAGAATGGGAAAAACGTTTCAGCGCCATGAGTGACGCGGCGCGCTTCGATCAGTGTGACGCCTTTTTCTTCGGCCACAGCCACCTCGCGGCCCTTGAAAAAATAAAGGATGTCATTCTCTGTAACCCCGGCGACCAGTACCGGGGATCAACTCTTCCCCACTCCTTTGCGGCAGTTGAAATATTCAGTGACAGCTTTTCGGTAACCCTCATGAAGCGTGCAGATAACAATACCTGGCTGAGTAGTGGAAAGGAAGTAAAGGCATCCCGGGAGCATGGAGCTCCCTGAAATTAATCAGCCCCGGTTATTTAAGAGGCCCCGGGATCACCTTGCCGGGATTAAGAATCCCCTGGGGATCAAAGGCCTTTTTAATGCGCCGGTGCAGTTCAATAGATGCTTCATTCATCGCCAGAGGAAGATACTCCCGGCGGGTACAGCCGATACCATGCTCTCCCGTAATGGTACCTTCAACCTGAAGGGCACGGCGGTATATCTCCTTTTTCAGTTCAGGAAGCATCGCCTTCCACGCGTCGTAATCCATATCGCCCTTGAGAACATCGATATGCACATTTCCGTCACCAGCGTGACCGAATATGATAGAAAAAAGCCCCCGGGATTTTAAATATTCTTTCAGACTCTTTAAAAATTCGGGAATCCTCGAACGGGGAACGCTGCAGTCTTCCGCCAGAAAAACAGGGCTTTCGGCCTGTATTGCCTCACGGATTGACCGGCGGGCCTTCCAGAGTTTTTCCCGCTGCAGGTCTGATTCGGCGGCAATAATCTTTTCCGGGTCAACTTCCACCACCTCTCCGATCCGTTCCATATCACGATAGAGTTCATCTTCACTGTTCCCGTCAACCTGAATCAGCAGGTGGGCCCCCGCGTCAGGAAAGGGCATTTCACTATTCA
>CAZPEK010000077.1:3511-6260 GCA_964585555.1 uncultured Leptospirales bacterium
AAAAACTTTGAGACCAGGACAATAGCATCCCGCTCCATGAATTCAATAGTGGCGGGAATCACCCGGTTGCTGATAATCGAATACACCGCGTCAACCGCGTCATCAAGACTTTGAAAGGGAATCAGCAGGTCCCGGGTATACTTCGGCGCCGGCAGAAGGCGGAGAATAATTTTTGTCACCACCGCCAGGGTCCCTTCAGAGGCAGTGATGATTCCCGTCAGGTTATAGCCGGTAACATTTTTTACCATCCGGCCACCGGTGGTAATGATGCTCCCGTCAGGAAGAACGCATTCGAGACCGAGAATATAATCTCCCGTGATGCCGTACTTGACCGCCCGGGGCCCCCCGGCATTTTCTGCCACATTACCGCCGATTGAACAAATATCAAGGCTTGCAGGATCCGGGGGATACATCAACCCTTCGGCCAGGGCGGCAGCCTGAATTTCCCCGGTAATGGCCCCCGGCTCAACCAGGGCAACCATGTTCTCCCGGTCTATTTCAATAATCCGGTTCATCTTTTCCATTGAAAGAACCAGCCCCCCTTCAATGGCAAGGGCGCCCCCGGTGACACCGCTTCCCGCGCCCCGGGGCACAACAGGCACTCCGGTAGCAGAGCAGGCCTTCATGACAAAAGCAACCTCTTCAGTATTCTCAGCCCTGACAACCAGGTCAGGCATCGCCTTCAGATCTGAGGTCTCATCAAGGGCATAGACTTCCCTGATATCATCATCAATGATAACCCGTTCCCTCCCGAGCTTTTCGGTGAGAATGTTCTGCAGTTCTTCTATTTTCTTTTTATCAATCATTCTTCTTCCCTGTAGCAATCCCTGTAATTCTGCCGCAGATGCTCTGGAGGGGCAACCTTTTTTTATCTTCTTCAGGCCTTAGAAAAAATCTTCTTGAAATGCACCCCGTCAATGCTACCCTTCGGAAACAGATATCTTCACAAGGTGAACATCATGAAAAAAATTCTACTGGCTGCGGCAGCCTTTTTTACTGTCATTATCCTGACCCTCGGTATCTTTATTCTCTGGGGCTCCTCATCAACAATTTCAAATGATGCATTTGTAAAAGGAAGTATACACACAGAGCCCGGTACCCGGGCAGAATCAAAAAAAATCTGGTCTTTCATGACCTACAATGTGGGCTTTGCCTCCGGGATGGCCAACAGTCTCCCCTACCAGCCGGGGAAAAAATACTACGAAAAAAACATGGAAACTATCCAGGCCATGCTTACAAAAGAAAGACCCGACTTTCTCACGGTGCAGGAAATTGATCTCGATTCTCACCGCAGCTTTCACGTCAACCAGGTAACCGCCATCGCTCAAAAACAAAAATACCATGCCGTCGCCTATGCCCCAAACTTCACAAAAAACTATGTTCCCTTTCCCTACTGGCCCCCCTCCGCCCACTGGGGAAGTGTCAATTCAGGACAGGCCCTCTTTTCTTCCCTTCCCGTAACCGGACAGAAAATTGTGCACCTTGATCCGCCGGAAGATTACTCGCTGATCTACCGAGCCTTCTACATCGGCCGGGCAATCCAGAAAATAGAGTTAAATTTAAAAGGAAAAAAAATATTTATCTTTAATGTACACCTTGAAGCCTGGGACGGCCCCACGCGGGAAAAACAGGCAGCCATTCTTCTCGATCACTATCGAAAGGTAAAAGATCATCCCGTCATCATTGCCGGTGATTTTAACGTCACCCCGTCCTATGCCACACAGAAGCATAACTTTCCCGATGACTCCTACGGGGTTGTTGACTACCGGGGGGAGAAGACCATCGATATAATCCTTAAAGAAAAAAGTCTCAAAACCGCGGTAAGCCGTGAAGATTATTTAAAAAATGAAAAAAAATACATGACTTACACATCAGCCAATCCCCACATGAGGATCGATTTTATTTTTTATAATACTTTCATCCAAAAAGTTGAATCACGGGTTATTGCCGAGCATGTTACCGCTTCCGACCATCGGCCCCTTCTGATGCGTTTCAGAGTGAAGTAGTAAACAATTTCCCCGAGACCAGGCTATGGTCACCCGTCACCGTGATCATAGCCGCGTTTAAAGATCAGGTGGGCAAAGGTGCTCACCACTCTCCCGGGGAGAATACCTGAAACCAGGTAATGCAACCTGTTTACCAGCCCGGGAACGATAACTTCCTTACCCTTCATAAGGCCCCGGTACCCGGCACGGGCAACCCCGGCAGGGTCAGCCTGCACCCGATGGGCAATAGAACCAAAGCTGGTTTTTCCTCCGTGAGCACTGATGCCTGCCTGGTTCAGGAAATTAGTCCGTGTTGTCCCTGGACAGAGGCAGGATACCTGCACCCCAAAAGGCTTCATTTCACAATTGAGAGCCCGGGTAAAATTTAAAAGATATATTTTAGAAGCCCCGTAAGCTGCCATCATCGGGAGGGGTTGAAAAGATGCTGTTGACGCGGTAATCAATATCTTGCCGCCTTTATTTTCTTTCATGCTGTTGCCGAAAAGAGTAACCAGTTCAGTTGCGGTTACTATATTCAGCATCAGCATTCTGTACATCTTATCTATGGGAATAGTAGTATGCCTGCCGTATATACCGATGCCTGCGTTGTTTACCAGCACATCAACCTTTAATTCACGGCCTTCACAGAAAGCAAATACCTTTGCCGCAGAATTGTACTCAGACAGATCCTGTTGAAGAGTCACAACAGACTGTCCCTCTGCGAGAGGAAGTACACTAATTTTAAGAGTCTCAAGTCATTGATT
>CAZPEK010000077.1:6270-11302 GCA_964585555.1 uncultured Leptospirales bacterium
TTGAAGGAAAAGAATAGTTTACTGGTTGTAGTAATTTTCAAAAAAAATAATAGACGTATCACCGAATATAAGTGTTCTGGAAGGCCCGATGGCTATTCCACTGTTCACATCAAATGCCTGGACTCCGTCATCTTCCTGTAAATTTAATCCTGCGTGCTTCATGGAAAACGTAATAAAGTCTGCAAGTACCTTATCTTCAGGTGTTCCGGTTCTTCCTTTATATTACAAAGGATAGTTGAGGGCTCGCCATATACAGAGTATGCTGTAATTGACCTGACGAACAAAGAAACAGAATGGAGCAGGTATAAACATAAAAAAAGAAAAGGGATGATATCATATTATTATTGCAATTTAATCTAATAAGTGAATAATGCTATTATGGATATCAATAACTGGAAAGAAGAATTTCTTGTGGGAATAAAAAGCATTGATGAGCAGCATAAAGAGCTCTTCGCTCAAATGGATGCTTTGACCCTTGCTCTTTACAAAGGCCAGGCAGTAAAAAAAGTTTCAGAACTCATTGAGTTTCTTGATGGATACACTGTTTTTCATTTTGACCATGAAGAAGAGCTAATGACGAAATATGCTTATCCTGATATGCCAAAGCATATTGAACAACACAAAAAATTCAAAAGCATGCTTTTTTCATTTAAAAGTGAATTTGCCAAATCAGGATTCAGCCAGAATCTTGCTCTTCGACTTGAAAAGGAAATAATCGGCTGGTATAAAAATCACATACTGGTTGTTGATAAAAAAATGTCGGGATACCTTAAAGAAAAAATTTTATAATATCTGGCTGCATTATGCCGCAAAAGGTAAATACTTCGAAATAATCGAAAAATGATTGAATAATTATTATTGGTTAACATGTATAATTTTTGCCCCATCAAAGCCGTTAAATTTTGTAGATGAAGCCGTGCTGTATGAACCAATATTCTCTGTCACCAGATAATCACCTATCTCAAGATTTGAAGGAAGTTGTACGGATGTTGATATTTTATCAAAACTGTCGCATGTCGGTCCGACTACAGCGCATACCTCAACAGGTCCCTGCTTAAACGCTCTGAAGTTTGGTATCCAGTGGTCATACACAACACCTGAAAATGTATGGTATACACCATCATTGATGTGGTAAACAATCTTTCCATCCCTTCGCGCTTTCCCAATAATTTCAGTAATGAGCGTGCCGGTAGTTGCCACCATATACCTTCCGGGTTCGGCCAGTATCTCTACATCTTTTGGGAAAAGCCGTTTAATCTCTGAATTGAGTACCTTTGCCAGGTCTGTAATTTTCGGTGCCAGTGAATCATAGGGGACTGGAAAACCTCCACCGATATCAATGATATTCATGTTGTGTCCACGATTTCTTGAATCATTAAAAATATCTGATGTAATTTCTAAAGCTGTTGTATAATTACTGAAGTTGACACACTGACTCCCCACATGAAAACTCAGTCCCTCAACGGTGAGTCCCATGGAAGCTGCATAGTCAATCAGGTCTTTTGCCTCGCCAGGCTCAGCCCCAAACTTGGAACTCATTTCGACCTGAGAACCTATATCAGGAACTTTTAAACGCAGCACCAGACCTGCTGTGCCGCAATGGTCTTTAATTTTCTTCACTTCGTCAAGGTTGTCAAATGTGACCAGGGGACTGTATTTCTTGATCTTTTTCAGTGTATTAATATCTTTAATAGTGTTGGAGAATATAATCTTGTCCCAGATGTAAAAATCTTTTTCTTTTTTTGCAAAGTGCTTAATATACTTAAAGACCTGCATAAATTCATTATAAGAGGCGACATCAAAACTGGACCCTTCTTTGAAAAGAGTGCTGATAATCTCCTGGTTAGAATTAGCTTTTGCAGCATAATAACACTGAACCCGGGGAAGGTTTTTCTTAAAGGTTTTATAATTTGACCGTATTTTTTCATGATCAAGAATAAAAAGCGGTGTCCCGTGCTCTTTGACAAGTTCAAGAAGTTTGTTTTTTTTCATGCTATTGTTCCTGAAGAAATATTTATACCAGCAACTGATTTATTCGGCCTTTAAATTGATAAAGAGTAAATTTTCCTGACCTCAACCGGCCCGGCCCATAAGACAGAATGGATGGACACATAAAGAATGGGAATAAATTTGTCTATGTTTTAATATTTTTTGAAGCATAAAACCAGAAAAACTGGCAGAAGCTGTAATACTGAACACCCCCCCTCTTGCATGGCTCAAACCTCCTGAGACCATAAAACCTTTCTCCTCTGAAAAAACCCTGGAGAAAAAAAAGAATTGGCATAAACCACCCACTGGAGATAACATGGTTTGATAAAAAAATTAATATAAGGAAGTTAAGGCATGAGCGACAGCTGTAAAATCAGCCCCCTCAACCAGCAGCGCCTGACAGAATCTGTCACCGGCTCTGGTTGAGCTTCAAAGATAGGTCCGGCGGACCTTCAGGAAGTAATGAAACGGGTTGAAATAACCTATGACAGCGATGTGCTGGTAGGCTTTGATAAAAGCGATGATGCCGGCGTATACCGAATCAGCGATGATACGGCCCTGGTGCAGACCCTCGATTTTTTTACCCCAATCGTGGATGATCCCTTCACCTTCGGGCAGATTGCCGCTGTCAATGCCCTCTCTGATGTATATGCCATGGGGGGACGTCCCCTTACGGCCATGAACATCGTTGCCTTTCCGGTAAATAAATTCTCCCTTGATATCCTGAGTGATATTCTTCGGGGGGGACAAAACATCCTCACACAAGCCGGTGTTCAGCTTCTCGGCGGTCATTCTGTCGATGATCCCGAGTTAAAATACGGCCTCAGCATAACCGGCACCATTCATCCTGATAAGATTGTCCAGAACCATGGCCTTAAAAAGGGTGATGCCATCATCCTGACCAAACCCCTGGGGACCGGAATACTCGGCACCGCAGTCAAGGCTGACATGATAGAAGAGGGCCATAAGCAATCCTTTATAGAATCGATGATAACCCTGAATAAAAAGGCCGCTGAAACTGCAGCCAGTTTCAAGCTCCACGCCTGTACCGATGTTACCGGCTTCGGTCTCGCCGGGCACCTGAAAGAAATGATTGGAACTTCTTCAGTAAAAATAAAGATAGATGCCTCATCGATTCCCCTGCTGCCGGGCTTGCAGGAGTACAGCGACATGGGGCTGGTTCCCGCAGGGCTTTACCGAAACCGGGACTTTCTGGGAGACTTCTGTATTGTCGAAAAAAATGTTCCCCGCCATATTGGTGATGCGATTCATGACCCCCAAACCTCCGGGGGACTGCTCCTTGCCCTCCCGGGGGAAGAAGCAGCTTCACTGATCGCGGCGCTCCACCAGTCAGGCATCCATAACGCAGCCCTTATTGCCGACGTTTATGAGTCTGATCAGCCCGGGATCAGACTCTGTTAACCAGAAAAAAAATAATTTGACATTATTTAACTCTTCTTCTCAATATTTACAAAAATACCAACAGAGGAAACACAATGGTTCTCGGACACTACGGCACTGCTCTCATCCTGAAAACAGCTGATAAAAAAATATCCCTGGCGCTGCTTTTTTTTGCAGCGACCCTTTCTGATATATTACTCTATGCTCTCATGATACCAGGCATAGAGCAAGTCGACCATGTTCCCGGCTATACACGGTGGATATCCATAAAGACAGTATCAAATTCATACAGTCACGGTCTTCTGTCCCTTTCTGCATGGGGATTACTACTGGCAGTTCTTTTTATCCTATACCGCAGATTTTATAAAAAAGAAAATACATTCCCCATAAAGTCCGCGGTCATTATTTTCATTGCGGTCATCTCTCACTATGCCTGTGATCTTCTCGTCCATGTTCCTGACCTGCCCGTTTTACCCGGATCCGATACAAGGCTCGGCCTCGGCCTCTGGAACTACCCGATTATTTCGAATGGAATAGAATTCTTGATTTACGGGATTGGATTATTTTTATACCAGAAGCTGGTAATCAAAGAAAACACACTATACTTTAAAAAATTTCTTATCTTTTCTGTTTTTCTTATGGCATTTCACCTCTCAACAGGACTGGTGCCGCCAATGGATTCAAATGTTCTCACAGGAATTTCAATGCTCTTTGTCTCCCTCGCAATTGTAGCCCTTACCTGGAAGCTTGAAAAAGGGACAGCAGGGACTCGTTCATCATAGGCCCCAGGGTTTTAAAACTTTTCTAAGGGCATCCCTTCCTTCAACCATGGAAAGAAAAATACCATAGTTAGTAAAGGGCACCCCTACCGCTTCAAGATCACGGATTCGCGCTGTCATCTTTTGCCGGCTTATCATACAACCCCCGCAATGAATGATCAGGGAATAATCCCCAAGCCTGCTGTTCTCCTGAAACTCCCGGCCGAAGACGTGCTCAATCGTCACACCGGGAAACTTATCATGAATGATGCGGGGAATCTGAACAGTGCCAATGTCTTCACCGATACGGCTGTGATTGCATGCCTCGGCAATGAGAATCGAATCCCCGGGCTTAAGGGTATCAAGAACCTCGACCCCCCTGACAAATTCAGCGAGCTTCCCGCCGCTCATATACTGAATCATAATAATAGAAAAAGTCGTCAGGTCAATATCATCGGGACACCAGGTTTTCATAATATCCATAGCCTGGGAATCGGTAATCATACATCGGGGCTTTTTTCCCAATCCATTAATAAAGGCATCAAAGCGGGCCCGTTCACGCTCCGATTTTTTCCCCCGTGCTGTTCCAAGATCAAGCCTGTATGAAACAGGGTATGCCCAGTTCCGGGTGATAAACTCTTCAGTCATCGCCTGGGGACGCAGATAGCGCCCAGGCGGGGTCTCTTCATCCATGGGAATAATAAGTACATAATACTCTTCCTTTTCAATAAAAGGGAGAAGATCAGGCGATTCTTTTTCCCGCTCATAATGATGTAAAATAAAATTTACAAGGGGCTGGCGGTATGCTTTATCATTGGCGCGAAGAGTTATTTTCTTATGAAACCTTAAAAAAAGAATTTGAATGTAGATATTTACAATTAAAG
>CAZPEK010000078.1:0-1897 GCA_964585555.1 uncultured Leptospirales bacterium
TACGAGGGCCTGACCACCGAGGCCCGGGCGGTCTCGGTCGTAGACGACCCGCTGCTGTACCAACATCATCAATAGAAAAAAAGTTCCCATATTATGGAATTCATTTAATTTTTAATATTACCGGCTTTATCTTCCGTATAACCACTTTCCATTATCTCAAGCTCAAGCCATTTCGGATACAGTTTGGAATTTTTATAACCTCAACAATTTATTACATTAAATTTTCCTGCTCTTTCTTTACAAAGTTATTCTTCAGTTTTATTCATATAAGAAACATAAACAATTTCAACAAAATGATCATTTTTTTAATTCGGGACAGGATATATTTATCAAGCTAAAATATAACATTGACAATTTTCCTCTCTGACTGCCTTATGACTGAAAAAGTGAAGGATACATATGAAAATTATTATTACATCAGTCTTTATCGTACTTCTTACATCTATTATTATTTATCTTCTTATCTACAGATTTAAAGATATGGACCCGGAAAAAACGACACAGGAAAATTTTCGAAAACGGATTATCGACCGTTATAAATATCAATAAAGCAGGAGAGGGTTAACTGTTGCGGATAAAATAGACCTTCTTTTGATACAAAGTCCAGATAAAAATTATACTTTAAAATGACTCCTCTGGTATAGGCCGTCATAATATTTTTTTCCTAAAGTGACTTCATCAACTTCCAGTATCTGCCTGCTTCGGTTCAGCTTTTTATTTATCTTCTTTACTTCCTTTTCATTTCTTACAATTATTTTCAAATGATGGTGGTTATTATTTTTTTTCCCATCAATGGTCAAGAATATACCCTCGTAAAATAACATAAAAGATTCTCCCGTCTCTTCTTCATTCAATACATCTAAATCAATAGTAGAATATTCTTCCAGATTAACTTTTTCATTAAGCATGAGAGAAGCATCAAATAAATTTTCATCCCCCGTATTATAGAATTGTTCAATTAACAAAATGCTCAGGTAATCTCTGATTTTTCGAAATGCTTCTCTGAGTAGTTTATTTCGCTGTTCGGGAGTGATACTCTGCTGGTCAACCAGGCGGTTCAGTCTTAAAGTATAGTCATGGAAGTCATTCCATATAGAAACTATTATAGTGGCATATAAATGAACAATTTCATAGTATTCACTGTAACTTACATCATGAAAAATATCAGAATTATTTATTTCCTTTCTCATCTTGTGCCTCCTTTTGTATGGAGGTTTTACCAGACTTAATCACCTGTTAAGTATAATGATATAGAGATAAAAGATGGAAAAAAATTTCATTTTTTTTATAATTTACACACACTTTTTGTATTTTCGTAATACTGTTTCTTAAAGGCATTTTCCTTAAACTGTCCCCAGACGCTGCCTGCGGGAAAGAATTGTACCGGGATCAATCTCCCCAACACTGTTAAAGATGTAGTCTGGCCGATAAGGAAATCTGTCAACCATCTCTCGTGTTGTCACTCCGGAAAGCACCAGACAGCATGTCATTCCTGCTTCAAGTCCCCCGATGATATCTGTATCCATACGGTCTCCAATCATGAAACTGCAGGCGGAATGTACTTTCAGTTTTCTCCTCGCCCAGTACATCATTGCAGGATTCGGCTTACCAATAAAGTAAGGAGCTATTCCAGTCACTTTTTCAATTGGAGCGACAAGGGCTCCACAGGCCGGCACCGGTCCTCGGTCCGTCGGTCCGGTAATATCTGGATTCGTTGCGATAAAACGTGCTCCCTCCTGAATCAAATGAGTTGCTTCAATGATGCTCAAGTAGTCATACTGCTCCGTTTCTCCTACAATAACATAATCGGGTTTAGTGCTTGTAATTTTCACCGGCCATAGTCAGTCATATGCCAGGGCCAGTTTCTCTCCTGGATACGTGACAGACACCCGGTTAC
>CAZPEK010000078.1:1907-11171 GCA_964585555.1 uncultured Leptospirales bacterium
GCTGCTTGATCCACTTGAAAAATTCCTCGATTTCCCATCGGGATTTGTACAGCAGTGCGATGGTCATTGCCGGCAAGTCGAAGTTGTTGCCCCCAATTACATAAGCCGAGCATTCCGGTTTCTGGTATTCGAGAAAACTCGCCGTAGCCATGGCAGAGGTATAAAAGCTTTCCTCTCCTACTTCAATCCCAAGGTTATCGAGTTTATTTTTTAAATCACCTGGAGTATTATAAGAGTTATTTGTTAAAAAAAGAAACTTGGAATTATTTCTTTTAAGCATTTCAACAAATTCTTTGGCCCCCTCTATGAGATGGTTGCCCCGGTTTATCACACCATCCATATCGATAACAAAGGCCTTGTCACAATTTCTTATTTCAGAATGTTCCATAACTAATCTCCTTCCCTCTATTTATTCCTAACGCCCCTGATATCCTTTTTCAAGGTTTTTTTCCAAAAGGTTTGCTTTTTAACCAACCAGATATAAAAATAACCAACTAACATTTATTCTTGGTAAAGGAAGTTTACAGTGCTGTATACATATATTAAAGAACTTCAGCCCATTGATCGGGTAATACTTCTCATTCGTCATGCAGAAAGGTATCCAATAGACGATATGAAGGATGCTCTTCAGATCCGCCTGACAGAGAAAGGACATACTGATTCTAAAAATCTCGGTATGAACCTCGCTCCCTTCGGTCCTTTTTCCGTTTATCACAGCCCTGTCCCCCGCTGTATGGAAACTGCATTGATGATATCCAGGGGTTTATCCTCCCAAGGAACAGAGAGTACTCTGAAGGGACAGCTTATGGAACTCGGCGGCCCTTATGTAAAAGGGGACTGGTTGGAACTGATTAGACGAACACGATCAGAAGGCCCTGCTATTTTTTTACGCCAGTGGTTTGATACAAACCAGCATGATGATATAATGGTATCTCTTGAAGAAGCTGCCCTTTTCAGTATTTCCTTCCTCAAGGATCAATTGAAAAACAGTAAAATATCTGTTATCAATGTATCCCATGACTGGAATCTGATAATACTCCGTGAATATTTCTTTAATCTTCGCCACGAAGATGTTGGCATGCCGGATTTTCTTGACGGTATTGCCTTATTCAATAAAGGAAAAAAGCTTCACCTGATGTATCATGATAAAGAAATAATTCTTTAAAACCCTTTCATCACTATATTGATCCACAATCAGATACTGAGTCTTTAAGCAGTTCAAGGGCATGGGGGATAGCCTTTTCAATAAAAGAAAGGTTCTCTCTTACCGCCTTTGGGCTTCCCGGTAGATTGATAATAAGGCTTTTTTTCCTGATACCTGATACGGCCCTTGAAAGCATTGCATGGGGTGTAATCTTCAGGGAATGCCATCTCATTGCCTCTGCAAATCCAGGAGCTTCTTTCTCTATCACTTCCCGTGTCGCTTCCGGAGTATTGTCTCTCGAGGCGAAACCTGTACCGCCGGTTGTTACAATCAGCATTACCCCCTGATCAGATAAAGCAACCAGGGTCTTCCTTATTTCATCATAATCATCGGAAACAATAACTTCTTTTTCAATACTGAAGTCATGATTAAGTGCCCATTCGCGTATTGCAGGCCCTGAAAGGTCTTCCCTCTCGCCCCTTGAAGATCTGTCGCTAATCGTGATAATTCCTATTGTATTCATTTCTTTCTCCCAAAAAAAACTTCCATTTCTTAGAGAAAAAAAAACAAGGAAGGTGTAAAGAGAAAAACCATGATAACAAAATAATTTTATCTTTTACTTCCTTTTTACATTTTACTCAATCTTTCGACCATCTCCTTCGATAATCTAAATGTACTTATTAAGGAAGTTGAATCAGTAATGAATCCTAAAACTTATATCAAAAAACATCAAAAATATATAGACTATCGCCTTAACATAATCTCAGATTATGTCTCTAATGAATCCACAGAAATTTATTTATCCCTGCATACAGTTATCAATTATTTTATTACCCCATCCGCTGGACAAGAGGGTGCTGCAGAGATAGTGGGTCCTATCGATGCGCTAGCAGAAATCAAAGCACTCACTGATAACTGGGACATACTCAATGATGGGGATATCTTCGGCTATATATACCAGTATCTCCAGAATCAAGATTCAAAAAAAAAGAAGGGTCAGTTCTTCACCCCACCAGAAGTAGTTCACTATATTGTCCACTCTCTCATTGATAAAATGCCATCACCCGATAAAGCTACTTTTCTTGATCCAGCATGCGGTTCCGGTCAGTTTTTAATTACCTTATTTCATGCACTGATCGATTTTCATAAATCCAGAGGACTCACTCAACCTGAATCAGCAAAAAAAATTATTCATGAGCAGATAACAGGTTTTGATATAGACCCGATTGCTGTTTTCATTACAAAGGAAAACCTTTCCCGAATATCAGGTCTTTCTCGTGAAGAGATTAATATCCACCAGAAAGATTTTTTATTTCAACAGGATCTTCTCACAAAAAGCAAGCCTGAGACAGACAGACAGTGGGATGCAGTTCTTGGCAATCCCCCCTGGGGCAGCTCGCTCGCAAAAGAACAAAAGAAGTATGCTTTACAGCACTATACCTCTGCAGGCTCCGGCATCAATACATTCACTCTCTTTATTGAGCAGGCCCTTGATTATGTCACACCCTCAGGACTGATCAGCTTTTTAATACCTGAAGCCTATCTTAACATAAAAGCACACCGAACATCGAGAGAACTAATTCTCAGTCATTGCTGTATAAATGAAATAACTATCTGGGGCGAACAATTTAAAGGCGTCTTTGCCCCTTCTGTTTCTCTGATGGTTACAAGAACAGATACTTCTGCAGAAAGAAAAAAAAATATTGTTAAAATCTTTAACAGCCAGCTTATTTCTACCAACTCTGCTGTAGTAATTCCACAGAATGCATATTATTCAACCCATGAAAATATTTTTAACATCCATTATACACGTAAATGTATTAATGTTCTTTCTTCAATTGAAGACCAGGATTGCTTTTATTTAAAAGAAAAATCCAGATTTTACCTTGGCATTGTAACCGGGAACAACGACCGGTTCATTTCGAATATTCAATCCGATGAATATCCTGACCCGATTTTAACCGGCAAAGATATCGAACAATACTCTATAAAGTTTAATAATAATTATTTCAAATACAGTAAAGAAAACCTGCAGCAGGTTGCCCCACAGCATTTATATAAAATTAACAACAAGATACTATACAAGTTCATTG
Source organism: uncultured Leptospirales bacterium (assembly GCA_964585555.1). Lineage (GTDB taxonomy): Bacteria > Spirochaetota > UBA4802 > UBA4802 > UBA5550 > CAZHNW01. The sequence continues at coordinate 5,145 of CAZPEK010000078.1, forward strand.
GCAAACGTCTCACTTTTGTCCATGATACCCGCGGTTATTATTCTCTCAACAACATCAACGGGCTTATCACAGATCAGGACATTATGGACAACGAAACTCTCGTCTCAATACTTAATTCAGATCTGATGCAGTATTATTATGAAAATTCTTTTTTTACTCTAAAGGTATTAAAGAGAAACTTGGAAAAACTACCAATTAAACCAATCAGAAAGAACAGTCAGGTTAAATTGAAAAAACTGATTGAGGATATTTCGGAAACCCATGGTGAGAGCAGAAAAAAAGCCAGGGCAAATATTGAAGATATTATTTTTAATGAATACAACATCAAGGACAAAGAAGCATATATTATAAGTAATCGATAAAAAACAATCAATTCATCCATATAATGATCATATCAACTGTTCCATTACCATTATCATCAAAAAACATTATTCTTCTTTCTTTATATATATAGATGCGATGTTCATTCCTTTTAACAATAGTCATACCTGCTTTTCCATAAAAAACAAGAACAGGTTCTATACCACGCTTTACATCAACAACGCCCTCCAGCAATCCTTCTTCCGCCGTTACTGCCACGGCTGTCACTTTTCCTTTCTCCGTTAATAATACAATATTTAAGTCAGGACAGTAAAACAGGGAACTATAACGAAGGATTCCTGCTTCAGGCAGTTTAAGAATCTTCACAAAAAAATTATCACTAACCTTACCCCTGAGTTCTTTCATAACAGGATTCTTTAATCCTCTGAGAGCATCCACTAATGCCATGCCCATATTTACAGGGCCAATTTTTCTCCCTGCATAAATGTCATATGAATAGAGAGGAGCCGTGACAATTAAAAAGAATACAAAACACAGCAAAAACTTACTAATTTTACATATACCCATTACAGTTCTCCATTCAGACGACCTGCTTCCCTTTTCATCACAGCAAATCTTCTAGGAAATATATCCGGGGTAATGGCTTTCTTTTGAAACAAATAACCATACCCTGGAAATTCCAGATTCTTTTTTTGCTCAGGATCGAGACGGCCCAAGCCTAACATTTCAGCATGGGCAAGAACAGCTTTGGGCAAACTTCCTTCGTTACTTTCTGAATAAATATAAAGCAATCCATTATTTGACAGCAGAGATGCTCCACACTCCAGTGCAACATAAGGTGGAGCAAAGGCTCTTGAAACAACCAGACTGTATTTACCTCTCTGGCGCAGATTATGGGCCAATTCCTCAATTCTTCCTTCAACTATTTCATACGTTCCTGCGATCATCCGTCTAATGCGCTTAAGGAACGTTATTCTTTTTTCATTTGATTCCATGAGGGTTACCGCCAGATCCGGACGGCATATACTCAAAGGGATACCTGGAATTCCCTGCCCTGCCCCCATATCCGCTACCATTGTTCCACGTGGAACAATAATTTTCCCCAGGGGACGCAGGCTTCCATTAATAAGGGTTGATTTTATATCTCTTATCGAAGTTAAACCGGTAAGATTAAATTGCTTATCGGATCTGTGGAGTTCATTGATATACAGTTCCAGCTTCTTCCCCATATCAGGATCATATCCATGTACGAGTGTAGACAGAATATCAGGATGTTCCACGTGGAACCTCTCTGTTTTTTCGATTAATTGTCTCAATATGAACAAGAATAATAGAAATATGTGAAGGATCAACTCCGGAGATCCTCATAGCTTGAGCAACTGTTTGAGGCATTACTGATTTCAGCTTCTCCTTCGCTTCGTTTTTCAAGCCATCAATAGCATCATAATCAATACTGGATGGAATCGCCGTCTCTTCCATACGTTTCATCTTTTCTATTCGGTCGAGATCTCTTTTAATATATCCTTCATATTTAATTTCCATTTCAACAACGGGAGCCAGCTGATCAGGAATATCAACATCAACATACTTCGAAAGACGTTTTAAATGAATACCGGGCCTTCGCAGCAGTTTCCCCGCATTCTGTTTGCCAGAAAGATCAAAGTCTTCTTCATTTGTGGAAAGATCAACAGCTATATCTTTTGTAACATTTATACTTGTTTCTTTTAGTTTAGCCACCAGAGAAGAGATACTGCTGTATTTTTTCTCCATTTTATTATAAGAATCTCTGCCTACTAAGCCCGCTTCAAAACCATATTTCATCAAACGGGAATCAGCATTGTCCTGCCTTAATAGCAGCCGGTGTTCAGCACGTGATGTAAACATCCTGTACGGTTCGATCGTTCCCTTGGTAATAAGGTCATCTATTAAAACACCAATATACCCTTCCGAACGTTTAATAATTAAAGGGGCTTCCTGGTTGAGGGAACGGGCCGCATTGATAGCAGCGACAAGCCCCTGACCGGCAGCTTCTTCATATCCAGAAGTTCCATTGATCTGTCCAGCATGGAAAAGTCCTTTGATGCGTTTAGTCTCTAGACTTGAGTATAATTCAGAAGGGGGAACATAATCATATTCAACAGCATAGGCAGGTCTCATGACCATTGCATTTTCGAGACCCGGAATTGTTTTGATCATTTGAAGTTGAACATCTTCAGGCAAAGAGCTAGAAAAACCATTGATATAATATTCATTCGTATCATAGCCTTCAGGTTCAAGAAATAACTGGTGCCGAGGTTTATCAGAAAACCGAACAACCTTATCTTCAATTGAAGGACAATACCGCGCCCCTACCCCTTTAATTACACCCCCATATAAAGGTGAACGGTGAAGATTATTGTTTATAAACTCATGAGTATTCTTATTCGTGTATGTTATCCAACAGGGGATCTGCCTTTGATTGATACTCTTTGTAGAGTATGAAAAGGGTACCGGAACCTCATCGGGTTCTTGAATCTCACATTTACTAAAATCAATTGAATTCCCGTTAACCCTTGGAGGAGTACCGGTCTTCATCCGAAGAACAGGGAAGCCAAGCTTTCTTAATGAATCTGATAACCCTTCAGAAGAGAAATCCCCGAGGCGCCCGCACTTCTCCTGATATTCACCAATATGTATCAGCCCCTTTAAAAAAGTTCCGGTACAGAGAATGACTGCAGCAGCCAAGTGGGCTTGTCCCCTTACTGTTTTTACTCCTTCCACTTTACCATCATCTGCAAGAATTTCTTCGACGATGTCCTGTATAATTATCAGGTTTTCCTGCTGTTCTAAAACATGCTTCATGCGGAATTGATAATTTTTTTTATCAGCCTGCGCCCTTGGCGCCCAGACTGCCGGCCCTTTGCTTCGGTTAAGCATTTTAAAATGTATGCCCGTTTCATCGATCACTTTTCCCATCTCTCCACCCAGTGCATCAATTTCTTTCACTAAGTGCCCCTTAGCGAGTCCACCGATAGCAGGGTTGCAGCTCATCTGAGCAATAGTATCGAGGTTGCCGGTTAAGATAAGAGTACGGTATCCCATTCTCGCCCCGGCGAGAGCAGCTTCTACTCCTGCATGACCGGCGCCGACTACAATTATATCATAATTTTTTTCCATACAGTTATGTCCTTGTAAGAAGATTATGTCTCTTATGCTGAATATACTTTTAAAAATAAATAATCATCACTATCTTGAAAGATACTCAGTATATTCAAGATTAATTTTTAATTAATCCAATATATTACAGTATTCTGAATAAATAAATGGCGGGGTATTAAAAGGTAGATAGGAAAGTAGGTGCTTTTAAAGTTTATCTTCTTTGATAAGCATTTTCATGGCCTGACGGGCTTCTTCAATTTTTTCCTCCAGGATAGTGAAAACCTCTGAAGCTTTCTGAAGTTCTCCATTACGCCCGATAGTTTCAAGATTGTAAGCAGTATCATAGGCTTCCTGTGCTGAAAAATTTGACACAGACCCTTTAATGGTGTGGGCATATTTTCTTAATTTTTCTGCGTCTTTATTTTCGATAGCATCGTTAATTGCATTAAGGAGTTTCTGCGAATCTTCGATAAACAGTTCAGCAAGCTCACGGAAAAGTTCCATATCTCCATCAAGTCTTTCGGCAAGCTCACGTCTGTTGATTACATCTTCAATCTTCATCAGTCCCCCTCGAACAATTTCCGCTTTGAATTCCCTGTCGTTAAAAATAATTATTTCCAGTAAAGTAAAAGTCAATCACTTTATCAAAATATATAAATGATGTCATGATATACCTGTTCTATTGCGTATCCCTTTGTTGTTACTGTGGCAAAATCTCTTAAAACTTCCTTTATTTTATTTAAATATGATTGAGGAAGTTTGAGATGATAGATATAATATTCAGCTTCCGCCACCAAATCAGAAAATTTTGAAATTCTTTTCTGATCCACCTTTTCAGCGCTATAGTTAATATTCAAATCCCGTAAGAGACCCTGAACATCTACTGGATTTTTTTTGTAAGGAATTTCTATATTCAGTCTATCTCTCAACCTGTCGCTAATAGTAGAATACGATTGATAAATGTCTCTGGCAACAAGAATCGTTTCACCACAAAATTCCCGCATTTTCAATAATGCACGTTTTGGATCAGCCATGGGATATATTGCGTGAACACAAATACAATAATCCGCCCCCTTACCGGCATAGTCCTCCCATGATTGATTGACAAGTATAACTGGTTTCTCAGCACTTTGATTCAGTGAGCTTATTACCAGTTTTTCTTTTAAGATATCAAGCATTGCTTCAGATGGTTCAACAGCAGTTATACTGTACCCTTTGCGGGCCAGCGGGATAGCAAAAAATCCAGAGCCGGCACCGCAATCAATAATTGATGAATTTTTTTTCAGTTTGTCGGAAATTTTTTCGAGAAGAAGGCCGGGATATTTTTCAGCAGTAAGTCTTGTATCATATTCCCGGGCAAACCTTTTTTCATGAAATTTCATTATATGTTCCTGATAGGCAGGTGGTCGAAGAACCGGGTTTTCCTGTGTGGCATTTAAGACAATACCCTGTTGAAGGGGACAGGGCTAAAACTCGATAGATAAAAAAGCCACATCATCATCCCTGTTTTCAAGTGCAGAGAAGCTGTTGACATCATGAAGTATTGCGTTTGAAAAATCATGCCCCTTTAAATGGTTATTCGCTTTAATTGATGAAGCAAGTTTATTAATACCATATTCATGTCTTTCTTCATTTTTTATCTCGCTTAACCCATCGGTATACATGAGCAGCCGGTCTCCTGGATGTACACTGATGCTTTTCTCTTCATATTTGACATCATCAGTAATCCCTACAAAAAAACCAAAGGTATCAAGAGCGAGTATTTTATCTGTGGAAGCCCTGTAATAAATGGCCTTTGAATGTCCCGCATTCGTGAAACGAATAGTTCCTGTTTCGTCATCATAAATAACATAAAATGAAGTAATGTACTGACCGGACATAAGAAGACCACGCATCTGCTGATTAATGACAGTAAGGTATTCACTGGTGCTGCTAAACCTTCCCGCATAGAGACTGTAAATCATTTTAGCCATTGACATGATAAGAGCTGCGGGAATTCCATGGCCCGTTACATCAGCAATAAGCATTCCACTTTGAGTATCTGATATTTTGTAGCAGTCAAAATAGTCTCCGCCGATATCTTCAATAGGGAGGTAGGTACCGGTAACCTTGGGATAATCAATATGTGAAAAATCAGTAGGAATAATAAATTTTTGAATCTGTTTTGCGACTTCAAGTTCCTGTTGAATTTGTTGATTTTTTTCATAGAGTTCAGTATTCACACTTTTTAACCTGAGGAGAGAAAGGACCCGGGCAACCAGCTCTTTTTCGTTGAGAGGTTTTATTAAAAAATCATCAGCCCCGATACGAAGCCCTTTAATCTTTGAGTTTAAATCATCAGAACCGGTCATGAGAATTACGGGAATAAAATTATCTCCAATGACTTCCTTAAATTTTGCCAAAAACCCAAAACCATCAAGTTTCGGCATCACGATGTCGACCAGTACGAGGTCATAGGTCTTTTTACGCAGGGCCTCAAGGCCCTCTACTCCATCAACTGCCTCATCAATGGTCATATTCAGTTCTGAGAGTTTTCAATCTGGAGGTTGGCCATCACTCTCAAAATTA
>CAZPEK010000079.1:0-11078 GCA_964585555.1 uncultured Leptospirales bacterium
ACGAGCCCCCGGCTCAAGTAGCCTGAAATTGTACCGGTGCTACCGTTTCGCCACCTATTAAAAAAAAAGCGGGATGCCGGGGAAACTAAAACCTTTTAAATCCATGAAACATAAAATCATTACATGTACTTTTTGTTTATTACTCCTTAACGCCAGCGCTGCACTTTCTACCCTTAAGGCAAAGGAAGATTATGAAGGAAGTACTATCTCTTCGATATTCCTCAAGGGTTTAAAGCATACATCACCAGAGCTGATAAGGCGTGAACTCTCCCACCGGGAAGGCATGACCTACCGCCCCTCCCGCTGGGAAGAAGAAAAAAACCGCCTCGAAAGCCTTGATATTTTTGCCGCTGTTACGCTTGAGGTCTCAAAAAAAAAAGAAGGCCTCACCCTCACCTACCGCTTTTCTGAACTTCCTCCCCTGATCCCCTTTATATCCATGAAGATCACTGACCAGAATGGTTTCATTGCGGGACCTGCTTTGGCCTTTCTTAATCTTTTCGGTGAAGGGATACGCCTTGAGTTCTACGCCCGGGCAACCATGTTCCCGAATTTTTTTCAGGCCCGGGAGCTTCTCTCGGTTCTCTCATCACGGTGGGCCGGGCCGATTCCCCTTGAATATGACATCTGGTTTATCTTTAATGACCTGTACAATCCCCTGAAAAATTTCAACGAACGGTCCATTACCGGTGAAGCGGATTTCTTTTACCGCTTCAACAACCGCTTCAAGGTACTTTTCACAACAGGACTCTTTACAGTCTGGCAGGATGAGGGGAACCCAACCTTCACATCGGGAGACTTTTCAGCTCCCATGTTTATCGGCAATGATTCAACAGACATTGTGCCAAAGCTTGGAGCGGGAGCGGTCTTTGATTCACGAAACCGGCGCCTTAATCCTTACTACGGCCTGTACAGTGAATTCCGCCTTACGGGCTTCGGAAAAGTTATGGGCGGTGAGGGGAACTACCTGGAGGTACTGGCAGACCTGAGGGGCTACTATACATTTTTCGAACGGCATATTTTTCACATTGCAACCCTCGGGCAGTACCGTCCCGGCACCATGGGGGCAAACCAGTATTACCATGTCGGCGGCCCCAATACCCTGAGAGGCTATGAACCAGATGAAGATCTTTTCGGTCAGCATGAATTTCTCGGCACCTTCGAGTACCGTTTCGAGGTCATAAAAAAAACACCCTTTTCACTTTTCGGCTTTCACCTCTACTCTGGACTCCAGGTGGTCCTCGGTGCTGACCTGGCCCTTCTTTGGAACAATGAAGACCCCCCAGGCGACCCGATGGTTCTGGCAGGATACTTCACGGGGCTTCACATTCTTTTCCCCGGCTTTGACCGCCTCCGCCTTGAGTTTGGAATACGTAAAGGTGACGTTCCTGAAAAACGTGTCGCCTTTGCTTTTTCCGTGGGCCTTTACGAAAAAGCAATTGTCCAGCGATGGCGCATACGGTAAAGAAAGAGACACCATGTACTACACACAATTCAACTCACCCCTTTGTGAAATAATACTTGTCGGTGACGAAGAGGGCCTTTCACACCTCCACTTGAAAACCGGCGAAGGAAAAAGAAAATTTAGAATTTCTGATGACTGGAAAAAAAATGATGATTTTTTCGCTGAGATAAAAAAACAGATCAATGAATATTTTAAAGGAAGAAGAACTCAATTCACCATAAAGCTCAATCCCGGCGGCACGGACTTTCAAAAAAAAGTATGGATTGAACTGATGAAAATTCCCTGCGGTACAGTATGTTCGTATAAGGATATCGCCGCGGCACTTGGCAATGATAAAGCCTCAAGGGCTGTCGGTACCGCCAATGGCAGGAATCCCATCCCCCTGATTATTCCCTGTCACCGGGTCATTGGGGCCGATGGAGGGCTCGGGGGATTTGCCCATGGTCTTTCAATAAAACAGAAACTCATTGCCTTTGAGGAAGAAACCCTTTCAAAAAAATAACCCTATGGACCAGATAAACTGAGACAGTTTCTGCCGCTATTTCTTTTTCTCCTTTGCTTTTTTAAACCACTCCTTATCTCCATAGAGTTTTTCCACGCAGTCAGGACAAACACCATGGGAAAAACTCGCTTCTGACCGATTCTCAACATAGGTTTCTACCTGCTGCCAGTACCCTTCATCATCCCTGACATTTTTGCAGTTAGAGCAAATGGGAATGATCCCCTGAAGCTCATGAATTTCTTTCCGAGCCAGGGCAAGCTCAACATGGGCATTTACCCGGGCCATCAGCTCTTTGCCGTTAAAGGGCTTAATGATATAGTCGACCCCCCCCGCATCAAAGCCCTTTACGATATCATCAGTCTCTCTCTTCGCGGTTAAAAATATAACCGGGATCCCTGCTGTTTTTTCATTTTCTTTAAGAATCCTGCACACCTCATAGCCGTCCATTTCGGGCATCATGACATCAAGGAGAATCAGGTCGGGTTCTTCACGCTTCACAAAAGCAAGGGCGTCTTTCCCATTCATGGCAACCGCCAGTTCATAGTTTTCCTCTTCAAGGGTCCTGGCAAGAACCTGAACATTTTGAGGTGTATCATCGACAATAAGTATCAGGGGCTTTTTTTTTCTCACAAAATTTCTTCCCAGTGGATTAAATCATCACTATACTCTTTACTAATGATACAGCAGTTTCAATCAAATGTCAAAGATCCTGATAAAAAATCTGCTTTATGAATCCTTCTAATTAGCGTATAATTAAGGTCATTGCAGCATGACACGATAAGGATCATTCAATGTCAAAAAAGCATATTATTATAATAGAGCCCCGTAAAAATATTAAAAAGGAAGTCAACTCACTGTTAGAGAAGCGGGGTTTCCGGGTGTCATCACTTCCTTTCTTTGACAAATCTTTACCCGCCCTGGCAAAGAAAAAAAAAGCAGACCTGATCCTTGTTGATGTATCGGCTGAAACTGAAACAAATATTTGTGAAACAATTGCCCGGTTTAAAGACGAAAACTCCATACCACTTATCGTTATCACCGACACTCTCAAGCAATCACTCTATGAAAAAATCATAGCCGCAGACCCTGCCGGCATACTATCAACTCCCCTGAGGGTATGGGATCTTCTCGCAGTCATAGAGACTTCCCTCAAAAGATATTCTCTCTTAAGGGAAAAGGAAGATACATTAAACTCTGATACATCAGACTATTCACTTCACTCTGTTAAAAATATTTTAAATATTCCAGAACACAGGAAAGCCCTTGAAACCTTTAAAATAGCTCTCCGCTTCCACCAGGAAACTGCTGACATGGATATCGACGCCATTATCCAGGAAAGCCTTGAAGAGGGAGTTCGTATCACTGAAAGCCAGATAGGTTTTTTCCATCTTGTAGAAGATGACCAGGAAACAATCTCCCTGCAGACCTGGACAAAGAATACTTTAAACTACTGTACAGCCCTTAAAAAGGGTACCCATTACCCGGTTTCCAATGCCGGTGTCTGGGCAGACTGTATTCGTGAAAAAAAACCAGTTATTCACAATGACTATCCTCACCTCAAACACAAAAAGGGCCTCCCTGAGGGCCATGTGCCTGTCAGCAGGGAAATGGCCCTGCCGCTCTTTCAGGATAATAAAATTGTCGCCGCCATGGGAGTAGGAAACAAATCCCAGGCCTATACAAAGTTGGACATTGAACTCCTCTCATTAATTGCCGAATCGATGTGGTCAGTTATTCAGCATAAAAATTATGAAACTGCTCTGGCTAAAAGCGAAACACAACACCGGATTTTATTTGAGACAATGGCCCAGGGTGTTGTATATCAGGATGCCGATGGACTGGTAATTGATGCAAATCCCGCGGCTGAAAGAATACTCGGAATCTCAATTGACCAGATGCAGGGTAGAACTTCAATGGACCCGAAATGGAAAACAATTCATGAAGACGGGACAGACTTCCCCGGTGAAAACCATCCAGCGATGGAAGCGCTCAAAACCGGCAAGCCTGTCAACAATGTAGTCATGGGCATTTACAATCCCCGTGACAAAAAACATCGCTGGGCAAATGTCAGTGCCACGCCGCAATTTAAACCGGGAGACTCCCTCCCCTTTCAGGTATACGCGACACTTGAAGATATTACCGAAAGAAAAAACAATGAAGAGGCATTAAAAGAAAGCCAGGGACGTTACCGAAGCATGTTTGTAAACAATCATGCTATAATGCTCATCCTTGATCCCGAATCCGGTTTAATCATCAATGCAAATCCCGCGGCATGCGAATTTTACGGCTATTCAAGAGAAGAGCTTACGAAAAAAAATATCTCAGAGATAAACACCCTCACTCTGGAAAAAACAAAAAAAGAGATGAAGAAAGCACTATTGGAACAAAAGAAACATTTTACTTTTAAACATCTCCTTAAAAATGGTGAAATTCGGGATGTAGAAGTCTATAGCGGCCCCATTATTCTATCGGGGAAAAAGTATATCTATTCAATCGTTCATGACATAACAATACGGAAAAAAATCGAAGATGCCTTACGTTACAGCGAAGAGCAGCACCGTACTCTCTTTGAAACAATGACTCAGGGGGCAGTCTATTTTGACGCCGATGGTACAATTATTTCTGCAAATCCTGCAGCATCGAGAATTCTCCACATAGACCCGAAAAAATTAAAAGAGGGGAATGCAATACACTTCCCTCACACAATCATTGATACTGAACATAAAATTATCCCCAATGAAGAATTTCCCCTTAGCAAAGTAGCAGCGACCGGCGAGCCCCTGAAGGACTATCTCTACGGCCTGCAGCCCCGGGGATCAGACCAGTGCAAGTGGATAATAGCAAACGCTATCCCAAAATTCAGAAACAATGAAACCAAACCTTACCAGATTTACGCGACTTATACGGACATCACCGAACTGCGAGAAGCACAGGAAGAGATAAACCTCTTTTTCGATGTGACCCTCGACATGCTCTGCATTGCAAATTTCGACGGCTACTTCACCAGGCTGAGTCCCTCATGGTCAGAAAATCTCGGTTGGAGTGATGAAGAGCTGATGTCCCGGCCATTTATTGAATTTCTCCACCCGGAAGATATAGAAAAGACAATCGAAGAAACCAGAAACCTTAAAGACGGAAATGATGTCATTGACTTTGAAAACCGATACAGGTGTAAAGATGATTCATACCGGTGGTTATCGTGGAAAAGTTTTGCTGTTGTAAAACGTCAAATTATCATTGGCGCAGCCCATGACATAACACATAGAAAAGAAAACGAAGAGGCCCTGAAAAAAAGTGAACAGCGGCTCAAAGAGGCTCAGCATGCCGCGCACCTCGGGTACTGGGAACTCGACTACAAGACAAATAACCTTTTCTGGTCAGATGAAGTGTTCCGCATTTTCGGTGTTAACCCTGAAAATTTTACTGTAAACTATGAATCCTTTCTTGAGGCAATCCATCCCGATGAACGGGAATATGTCAATCAGCACCGTCAGAAATCTGTCCAACTGAAGACCAACTACCAGGTTACATATCGAATCATACGCCCCGATGAGGAGATACGACATGTTTTTGAAAAATGTGAAAACTACTTCGACACTTATAACAAAATCGAGCGTTCCCTCGGCATTATTCTCGATATCACCGACCGGGTAAATGCGGAGGAAAAACTTCTCACTGCCATGCAGGAGGGAGATATTGCCCGGGAGGAAGCAATTCGAGCCAACCAGATCAAGTCAGAATTTCTCGCCAACATGAGCCATGAAATCCGCACGCCTCTTAACGCAGTCATCGGTTTCAGTGAACTTCTCACTTCTCTTGTTTTTGACCAGCAGCAGAAAAGTTATCTTGCATCTATTAAAACAGCGGGGAAAAGCCTGCTGACCCTGATCAATGATATTCTCGATCTTTCAAAAATCGAAGCAGGTATGATGGGAATAACCAGAGACCTGGTAAACATCCATGAACTTTTCAAAGAAATTGAACAAATCTTCTCTTCAGAACTTGCTGAAAAAAAACTGGAGCTTATAATAGAAATCGATCCGGCACTTCCTTCAGCCCTGATTCTTGATGAAACCAGGCTGCGGCAGGTACTCCTCAATATTGCCGGCAATGCAGTCAAGTTTACTGATACAGGCCATATAAAATTAACGGCACAAAAAAAATATCTTCAGAAAGAAATCAGCACCCTTGATCTGATTATTACTATTGAAGATACGGGCATCGGCATACCCGATGAAGAATTCGATAACATCTTTGAATCCTTCAGGCAGCAAACCGGGCAAAGTACCCGCCGCTACGGCGGAACCGGACTTGGCCTCTCTATCTCTAAAAAACTCCTTGAACTAATGAATGGAGAAATAACCCTTTCAAGTAGAGTCGGCCTGGGGAGTATTTTTATCATTAAGCTTAATAATGTAGACATAGCGTCAACAACAGGTGTAAAGGAAGAGGGCACCTCGTCTTACCACAAAAATATTATCTTTAAAGGGAGCCGGATTCTAATAGTTGATGATGTTGAATCAAACCGTAGATTTCTCAGTGAACTGCTTGCTAAAAAAAACCTTATCACCCTTGAGGCCGAAAACGGAGAAGAAGCGCTCATCATGATGAAAGAAGAAGATTTTGATGCCGTTCTCATGGATATTCGCATGCCCGTTATGGACGGCCTTGAGGCGATAAAAAAAATCCGCAGTGATAAAAAACTCAAGACCAGCAAAATGATAGCCCTCACCGCATCAGTCAATCAGGAAGACCGAACCATGATACTGAGAGCCGGCTTTGATGCCTACCTCTCAAAGCCCATCTCTCTCAACATTCTTTTAGATGAACTGGCCCGTTTTATTCCCTTTGAAAACATAGACACCGGTGAAGCTGCCGCGGCAAAAAGAAATTATCAAAAGCCCGATACACTTCCTGCAGATCTTGCGCCTGAACTGGCGGTCATTTTAGAAATGGAAATAATTGTCTCTTTGAAAAATCTTTCCGGGGCCATCAAGCCCCTGGAGATAAAAAAACTTGCCGCCCGGTTTGCTGACCTGAGCGGCATCTATGATATTGATGAACTGAAGCAATACAGCAGCCTGCTGACTTCACTGGTTGAGAACTATGATATCACAGGCATCCAGAAAACTATAGGGCATCTCATCGATATAATTGAAGAGACACTGAAGCCATCCTGATCCTTCCCCCTCATATTTCCTGAATTTTCTGAACACATTTTGAATTGTGCCTTTTACTTCCTTCACATTGTCTTTTTTTTCAGCCCCGGGGCTGAAAATTTCATGACAAAATAAACACCATATACTGCAATGAACACTGTTTACAGCCGTAGTCAAAAAAGACTGAATATTTTATATGCCATACCCATGCGAGGATTCCATGATTAAAACTTTTTTTTATCCCGAAAGCATCGTATTTATTGGTGTCTCCCTGAATAAACTGACTCTCGGGCGTATCGCCCTCCAGAACAATCTTCAGCGGGGATATAAGGGCCGCCTCTACGGCATCGGCAGCGAAGAAGGAGAACTCGATGGTGTTCCGGTTTTTAAAGAGATAAAAGACCTGCCGGAAACCCCCGATGTGGCGGTAATCCTGACACCGGCAAAGACGGTTCCCGGTATCATTGAAGCCTGCGGCACCAGGGGCATACATAATGTTGTCATTGAAACCGGGGGCTTTTCTGAATTCTCGGGAGAGAAACAGAATCTCGAGGAAGAAGTTCTTGAACTGGCACGGCGCCATGACATACGTCTCATCGGACCGAACTGCGTCGGTGCAAGTAACGCTGAAACCGGAATGATGAATGCCTTTGCCCTTTTCAAACGCGAAGAGAAAGAATCAGACTTAAGTTTTATTTCTCAAAGCGGCGGCATCGGCAACACCTTCATGCGCCTGGTCAATGATTCTCACATATTCTGGAATAAATTTGTCAGCATTGGCAACAAGCTCGATCTTGATGAATCTGATTTTCTCAAATACTTTCTCGAGGATAAAAATACCGGAAAAATTCTTCTCTACCTCGAAAGTTTCAAAGACGGCAAAAGATTTTTTAATCTCGCCATGGACTCTGACAAACCAATCATCATGGTAAAATCTAACCGCCATCCTGAAACCGCCAGCATTGCACAGTCCCACACAACGGCCATATCCGCCAGTGATGATATCGTTGACGCCGCATTTAAACAGGCTGCAGTTACCCGTGTCGAAAGCGAATTTGATCTGCGCCTGGCGGTAAAGGCCTTTAACCTTCCGCCCCTCATGGGTAACCGGGTTGCTGTTCTTTCACGCTCCGGGGGGCACGCAGTCATGGCTGCAGATGCCTGCGCGAAATACGGCCTTGATATGATACCCTTTCCTGAAAGTTTTATTGAAAAGCTGAAGAGCATCTACAACACCCGGGTCATTGCCCACCAGAATCCCCTTGACCTGGGAGAAATTTTTGACTATACAATATTCATTAAAATTGTAGAAGAAACCCTCAAGCTCGATGAAGTCGATGGAATAATTTTTAACCATATGTACCAGCCCTCTTACGAAGCTGAAGCTTCCCGGACTTTTCTTGACGCGGTACAGGAGATGGTTAAAAAATACAACAAACCAGTTTCTGTCTCTTTCACCAGCAATGCTGAAGAGATTCTGGACATAGAAAAAAATCACTCATTCCCTATATTTTCATCACCATTTGAAGCGGTTGCCGCGATGGACATTTCCCTTGAGTATACAAAGCGTCTTTCCTTTCATCTGCTTTTTTTATTGGATACTCGATAGTATCTGGTCATATATGTCTTTTGATGAATGCAGTGAAAGAGATATGTAAAAAGGAAGACAGAATCCCCCTCACCCATGAGGCCCTCGACATTTGCCGCGCCGCTGGAATCATTCCAGTACCTTCAGCAATTGTCGAAAACGGCACAGAAGCAGAGTCACTTGCCCTGGCATACCCCAGGGCAGTCAAACTGCTTTCACGCGACGCGTCACATAAATCTGATATCGGCGCGGTCATCCTGAATCTTGAAAATGCAGAAAAAACCAGTGCGGCGATCGAAGACATCACCCTCCATGTCGGCACCGGGGCAGACTCTCCCGCCATAGACGGATTCATGGTTCAGGAAATGGCCCCTGCAGGTGAAGAATTCTTTATCGGGGGAAGGCAGGATCCATCCTTCGGGCCCGTGGTACTTGCAGGCTTCGGTGGAATCTACATTGAAATATTTAAAGACCGGGCAATGCGTCTCGCCCCGGTAACAGAAAAAGAAGCCGAAGAGATGCTCCGGGAACTGCAGACCTTTCCGATTCTCGAGGGCACCCGGGGCCATGGTCCCCTGGATACAAAAGCATTGATTGATGTCATCTCCCGGGTCTCATGGCTTCTTCACAGTCATCCTGAAATTAATGAAATTGATCTTAATCCAGTCATCGTTCACCGCCGGGGGAAGGGGGTTTCGATTGTAGACTCCCGGATCTTTTTCAAGCCTTGAGAGGAACCTTTATTTTCCCCCATCAGCAGACGGTTCTGCCATGGCGTAAAATAAAAACACCTGCAATCTCCTTGACTTTTTGCTCATCAAGACAATAAAATTCAAAATACTGGAAAAAAGTTTTAAAACACCAGGAATCAACAATGGACAAAATAATAAACATCCTTTCAGAAATCGTAGGTCCTGACATCGCCCCTGAAAAAATTCTCGAACAGACAGTAGACATAGAAGATGCAGAAATCATTAAAAAAATTTTCACTATGCTCTGTTACGTCTATGATGAAAAGATGCCCTTTAACCGTTACCTGGGAATACGTGTTGATACCCTTGACCTGAAAAAAGTCATAGTACGTACCAACATGCAGAAAAACCTGGTGGGCAACTACGAGCAGGAGATACTTCACGGCGGGGTCATTTCAGCAGTCATTGACCTGACTGGCGGAATAATCGCCCAGGCCAATGCGATCAGCAAGATGAAGGGAATCACTGTTGGTGAAATGACAAAAAATTTTGCCATGATGAGCACAATCAACATGCGTGTCGATTACCTGAGACCCGGCAAAGGCAGTTACTTTCTCTGTGAAGGCGCTGTAGTGCGTACCGGCAACAAAGTGTCAGTGACACGTATGGAATTTTATAATGACTCAAAGCACCTCATTGCCGTCGGTACCGGTTCATACATGGTGGGGTAAAAGGTACAAGTTGCAAGGGGCAAGGTACAAGATCTTCTTAAAGTTTATGTTTCATTATAAAGGCGACAATTCTTTTGTCGCCTTTATAATGAAACGTCGGCAGGTGTTCATGTTCAAAGACAAAGGCGGCAAAACGCTTTGTCGCCTTTATCTTGAAACGGCGGCAGGTGTTCCCGAATCACCTGCACGCTTATCTTAAGTTTTTTGAAAAGAACAACGCGACCCGCCGCTCAGCTACATCAGGATCACCCTGCCACGCCTCAGCATGGGTTGTACAGGGTGAAGCCCAGAATTCCTTCGGCTGCCCTGCGGATTGAAATATCCGCATTCCATGGCTGTAATTGATATAATCATCTCCGGTACAGTGAATAATAAAAAGGGACCGTGGTGATATTTTTGCTATTGCTTTTGCAGGGGCCACCGCATCAACTGAAACCCCTGTTCGTATCCTGAAGAAAAAAGAAACAATATTAATCAGGGGTACCGATGGTAGGCCGAAATCCCGGTTGGCAATGTCATTAAGCTCCTGCCTGAGGCTTGAAAAGCCTGCCTCAAAGACTCCCGCCATAATATTTTCATCTTCTGCCATAGCCAGGATCCCTGAAGAAGCTCCCATGGAAACCCCGAAGACCCCGATTCGTTCAATTTTTTTAATGGCCTTCAACCAGGCTGCCGCCCCCGAAACATCACGCTTTTCAAAAAAGCCCATGGTGGTCATATCACCGCCGCTGGTTCCATGGTTCCTTAAATCGAAAAGAAGAACAGACATTCCAAAGCGATGCAGAACCTTGATCCACCGAAACCCCTCATGCCTGTCTGCCCCGTGGCCATGAACCATGATGACCGCCTCTTTCCGGGCTCCCGGAATATACCACCCCTTCAGGGAAACCCCGTCACGGGAAGAAAAGAATACATCCTCATATTTAAGTCCCAGTTCTTCC
>CAZPEK010000080.1:0-11073 GCA_964585555.1 uncultured Leptospirales bacterium
TTTCAATTCAAAACCTGGTAAAAAAATACTCAAACCATATCCCTTTTCCAATCTATCTTCACTTTACCCAGACGAAAACCGAAGGTGAGGGAGATGACAAAAAAGAGACCAAAGAATTCGTTGAAGAACAGATCAATGCCGCTTCAGCCCTCTGGAAGCGTTCAAAAAACGACCTTACCGATGAAGACTATAACGAATTCTATAAGTCTATTTCTCATGACTATGAAAACCCCATTCACCATGTCCATACCCATGCTGAAGGCGCCCTGGAATATACGACCCTCTTTTTTATTCCGAAAAAAGCGCCTATGGATCTTTTCAGGGCTGATTACCAGCCGGGGGTTAAGCTCTATGTGAAACGGGTTTTTATCACCGACGATGAAAAAGAATTACTTCCTGTCTACCTCCGCTTTATCAGGGGGGTTATCGATTCAGAAGATTTGCCCCTCAATGTAAGCCGGGAAATTCTTCAGCAGAACCGGGTTCTTGATAAGATCCGTTCATCTTCCGTTAAAAAAATACTCGGTGAACTCGAAAAAATGCAGCGGAAAGACCGGGAAAAATACAACCAGTTCTACGGTGAATTCGGCATACCTATTAAGGAAGGCCTCTACCAGGATTTCGAAAACAAGGAAAAGCTGATGAACCTGGTTATGTACAAGTCTACTCAGGAAGAAGGCCACACAACCCTGGAAGAGTATGTCACCCGCATGCAGCCTGATCAAAATGCCATCTACTACATTACGGGAACCAAAGAAGACAACCTGCGAAACAGCCCGCTTCTCGAAATGTATCGGGAAAAGGAAGTTGAAGTCTTGATTATGGATGATGAAATCGATGAGATTGTTGTCACCATGGCCAACAAGTACAAAGACTTTGACCTGAAATCGGTAAACCGGAGCGACGCGGCGGAAGACTTAAAGACCGACGAAGACAAGGAAAAGGAAAAAGAGATAGAGCCCCTGATAGCCAAGATTAAAGAATCCCTGGGAGATACCGTCAAGGATGTCAAGGCGAGTACCCGTCTCAGCGACTCACCGTCATGTATCGTTGCCGACGAGAATGACCCGACAGTCCAGATGGCCCACATCATGAAAGCCATGGGACAGGAAGGAATGGCCAACTTTCAGCCAATTCTTGAGATAAACCCGAATCATGAAATCGTTAAAAAGCTCACTTCTACCGACGATAAAGATATTATTAACGACATCAGTCATCTGCTTCTAGAGCAGGCTATGATTATCGAAGGCGTTGAACTGAAAAGCCCCACGGAGTTTGTCAAGCGCCTCAACCGGGTGATGAATAAATCTCTGTAAGCGGAAAATCCATCACACACTAACTAAAAAAGGCGGCTCTGAGCCGCCTTTTTTAGTATATTCACACGATAATGCTCTGAGCCCCTATTTTAATCCCAAGTCAAAACCCTCCAGTGACTTCCCGTTATAGAGCAAAACTGCCAATGAACAATGTTACCGGTAATAAATTTTTTATTTATCTCTTGACTTATCTCTTTTAAAAATCAAATCTTGTGAAATTAATTTTTTAGTTAATTTCAATACGTTATGGAGGATTTTAAGAATGAAACTTAAATCACTACTTGCAGCTATGTTTATTGTTATTTTCGCAGCAGGCATGGCTCTTGCACAAGACAAGAAAATTGATCCTTATTTTCAGGTTCGTATGTTTCTTGGTGCTCACTATGCTGATGAAGACCTTGGCTCAGGAAAATCAGACTTCGACTACATGGAAAATGGTATGCTCACCAGCCGTTTCGGTCTCAAAGCTTCAGTTGACAAATTAAGCGGACAGCTTGAAGTAGGCCTTAAGACCAACAGTTATGCGAATGCTCTTTATCTTCGTCACCTTTATGCAAAATATAAGTCAGACATGGGCGTTGAGGTTCTTTTTGGTCAGACATGGACTCCCTACTTTGCCCTTATGGGATGCCAGTCAGAAGACTTTGTCGGTATCGGCTACGGCGCAACCTATGACGGCCGTCTCCCCCAGCTTCGTTTAACCTGGAAGGGTGTTTATATAGCAGCAATATCCCCTAAAGGCATTCTTAATGGTGGCGATTCTTCAACCACAACTTATTATACTTATGATGATAATGATAGTGGCGTTGTTGGTGATACAACAGGCGTAGCGCTTGATAAACAAACTATAAAAGTTGATAATGATAACTATATGCCTAAAGTGGCCATTGGATACGAATATAAAAGTGATATGCTTGATATCGGTCCAGGTTTTGCAATCAACTACACCAAAACGACTACTGTAGATAGTTTAGGAGCAGGACCAGTAGTAGAAAAAGTTACTTCATTTATAGGCTATGTACACGGTAAAGTTAAAGCTGATGCTTTCTACACATCATTTAATGCAACTTTTGCCCTGAATCCAAAAAACTTTGGCATCTACGATACCAGCATTGCTCCTCTTGATGGCAACTCAGTATCTGTAAATACCGGTTTAGGAACTGAAGACAATGACGTTTATCAATTTGAAGGCTTTGTTGAATTTGGCTACAAACTCAGTCTCGGTACCGTTTCTGGTGGTGTTGGTTATGTCAAGAATTTTGAAAAAGTTGATGAGCAGCGTATTGCCGTTTACGGTCAGATCTGCATCCCTGTTGTTAAAGGCTTCAAAGTTACTCCATCAGTGCTGTATGTAAACCAGCTTGATGATGAAGGCTCAGAGCTTATCGCTGGTGTTAAACTCCAGGCTGATTTCTAAGACCCACTACATATATAAAAAAAGCCCCGCAAGGGGCTTTTTTTATGCCCTGAAAAGAAGGGGCTCAGAGCACAGTTGCTGCCATGCTTTATTGCTCTGAGCTTTTTACAACCAACCAGCTTAATTGACGGAAAAATTTGGCTTTTGGCAGAATAAGGGTTTAAAATTGTGAAAAAAACTAATCAATTAGATTTTCTATACATCATTCCCTGGGGCTTAAGAAGTTTCCAGTGAAAAAACGGGGATATTTTTGAAAGGAGAACACAACGAACCACAAAAACAATGCAGTTCTTTGTTAAAAAAAATACTTCGATGGATAAGTAGCAAAACCTTAAAACAGCATTGCATATCTTTTACGATATGCTTCTTCATAGAAGAGAAACTTCTGCACCCTTTCGGTAAAGGTATTTCCCAGTTCTTCAAAATACCGATGGCGAACTATCTTTATCTTTGACTTTATTCCATCAACCAGATAATGCATAATAGATGAATACTTATAATCTCTGGGATCATTACATTTCCCGGCTTTTACCGGGTTAAAGGCTATATACCATATAAGCCAGAGAACATATTGCATTGGATTTTCCTGTTCTTCTACGATTACATCCGTAAACCTTTCATTCCAGAAGGGGCCTATGCGATTCATGGCTTTATTGTATCCTTCTGCGATGCGGGCCTTGATATACTGCATAATTCGTGAAATTGAAGGCCCTTCTTCAACCGTTTCTATTAAAAAATGAAAATGGTTATCCAATACACCATAGGCAATACAATTAAAGCTGTATTTATCCTGGGCTCTTTTTAATGCATTTAATGCAAGTTCTTTCATAAAATCTTCTTTCATCAGAAATTTTAATCCAATACAGCGGGACATGGTATGATAAGTAAGACCTGGTGCACAGGTTCTTGGTAGATTTGACATAACAACCTCCGGTATTCATTGCTGCCATTACACAGTTAACGAATCTGGAGACAGAAAAATTAAAAATTTTTTACTAATATTGAATTTTTAAGCTTTTCTCTGTTTTTCATCAAGGGCTCTGAGCCTTTTCAATGAGCCTCTTCAAACAACATGAAACCTTAATAATTCAAATATTAGTCTTGACTGAAAAGACAGGAATTGAGGGAATACTACTTCTAAAATAAGATCGGGCTCAGAGCCCCTATAACAATCATGGCAGATTATATTCAGGAAATAATAAGAAACAAAAAAGCTCGGTTCAACTATGAGATACTAGAGACATTTGAGGCGGGTATCGTACTTAAAGGCACCGAGGTAAAATCCCTGCGTCAGAAAAAAGTGAGTATTCAGGAGGCCTATGCCCGGATAACAGACGGCGAGGTCTACATTGTGGGGCTCACTATCAGCCACTATCTCCAGGCAAACCGCTTTAACCATGAACCTGACCGGGAAAGAAAGCTTCTCCTTCATCGCCAGGAGATCAAACGGCTCATCGGAAAACTTAAGGAAAAGGGCTACACCCTGGTTCCCCTTCGACTGTACTTTAAAAACGGCCGGGCAAAGGTCGAAATCGGCCTGGGACGGGGAAAAGCGAAGTATGACAAGCGTGAAGCCATTAAAAAACGTGATTCAGACCGGGACATGGCACGGGATCTAAAACGCTATACGTAGCAAAAATCCTTGACAACAGACCGCCGGGACCGGATAACAGGCCCATAACCGTATATTAAGAACGAGGTAAAGTTCATGTCAGAAGAAGTAAAAGAAGAGACTGCCGCCCCTGAAGAGGCTGCAGCAGAAACAACTGAAACCGCCGAGGCTGCACCCCAGCAGGAGGCACAAAAGAAGAAAATCAACAGGTTCACCCAGGAAGAACTGAATAAAAAAATTGCCGAGATGGAAGAAAAGAACCTGACCACCTCAACCTACTACAAGCATCTGCAGCAGCGCCAAAAGGAACTGAACCCGCCGGCAGCAGCGGAATAATTACGTATTTTCGAAGGCGGAGACAATCATCTCCGCCTTCGAAAATAGGATTTTCATCTTCTCTTGCCCTGTTACGCCTTTACCAGGACCAGGTACTCGTACTTGTAAACATCCTCGATAAAGTGCCTGATGACCTCATGATCCTCCTTTACTGAAGCCGATCGCATAATAAAATTAACCGAACCGGAAAAATCAACTTCCAGGATATCCCCATAGGTTCCGCGCATGACCTGGTAGCCAAGGCTCTGAGCTATCTGTTCAAGGTAAGAAAATTGAATAGTGTATTCATCATGGCCCTTCAGGGCAATCCGTTCAGGGCGTCCCGAAGAGAGAATCGTAACCATGGGTATCAGTTCTTCCGGCACGGCAGCCTCGCAGCTGTGTTCGCTCATATAAATAACCGGGACTGATGCGGTACAGAGCTTCTCACAGGCCAATAACGCCCCGATATTCAGATGAAAACTTCCTTCATGAAGAGATAGATGGTACTCCCTCGCTATTCGCGCCGCCTCTCTCATAAGCCCCGGTGCGCCTTCACTTCCCCCCATAATCTCCTGAGCTGATACATCACAAAGGGTCGGGAAATCTCCAATATTTTCGTTCAATACCGCGATATCAACGTTTTGAAGAAAATTCTTCTCCATAAGCAGAAAATCTGATTCGATAAAAGTAACGGGGAGAGGAGCATTTTTCAAAGTCTTTCTCTGCTCACCGAGAAGAAAGGGCGAAATATCAATCATAGCGGCCCGGTTAAAATTTTTAAGGGAAAGGAAGTCACGCATCAGGTAGCCGTAACCCCCGCCGATTTCACATATGCTCTGCAGACTTTCACAGGGGACCCGGGCGGCAAGAAATGAGAAAAGCAGCTCACCAAAGGTTCCCGGTCGTCTGAGAACACTCCGGGCGGGGCTCAGAGCATCTTCGAGCATATTGCAAACCGTCAGTTCCCAGCCCAGGGATTTCATTTCCTCCCGGTGGTATGACGCGGTGTCATTAATCTTCATGATTCTGTCAGCTCCCCTCTAAGTAGTCGTAAAAACTATCGGCTCTGTCACTTTGCAGGGTGGAATTGATTGAAGCAACTATTTTAAAGCTTTAGCAGAAGAAACGCTTTCTTAGATTATAGTGCCGCCAACAGAGCCGGTTCGCCGGGAGGCAATGAAAAAGAATAGCAGCAGCGATATGACCATTACAATAAGGAGAAGGCGGATGAGGATCTTTTTTTGCTCAGCAGCCGGGAGCAGCCTGAAATTCTGAAGACGATACCGGTAATCAATGGCCCGCTTAATAAAGGCCTCTCGCATATCCCGCATCGACATGCCAGTGAGGGAACTGCGCATTTTATGATAGATGGAAGTTTTTCTCTCGATACCCGATACATCAAATGAGCCCCGTTTATACAATGCCGGATCATCGGGATCGGCGATAAAGCTGGCGCCGCAGGTACAGGTTACTCTAATTTTGCCCCGGTCCAGGGGAAACCGAAGCTTTTTTCCGCAGGTTGAACAGGGAAGAATGAAAAACATTATTTTTCCTAAATAAGTTCCCGGACCTGATTGATAGTTTCAGGTACCCGGCTGAAAAGCTCTTCCAGGTCAGCTTCAGTAAGACCGGTCACCTCAAGGGCTTTCCCGTTTATTTGATGAAACAGGCCGTCACTTCCCACCCCGATCCCCGCCATCAGGCTCAGCACATTTGCAAGGTGAACAATAGATACTTCTTTGATATGCTCTTTCGGGGCCCCTTCAGGATTCTGATAATATCGGACAATTGACTTCAGCACGGGAGGAAATTGCCATTTTGAAAGAATGCGCTCCCCCACTTCCTGATGGCTGTATCCCATTATTTCTTTTTCCGCCTCAGAGAAGGTACACTGTTTCGTTTCCACTGTTGAAAGGATTTCTTTGTAGGTACTCTGGACAAAAAGAGCAAGGACCACTTTCCCCACATTATGAATAATACCGCCGGTAAAGACTACATCGGCAATCATCTTTTCACCGATCTTTATGGCAATATTTTTCCCCATGTTGCCAACAACGATGCCGTGTTTCCACAGGTCACCCTTGGCGAGATCATACCCAATGACAAATCTATCGAGTACCGGCTTGGTTGCCACCACCATGACAATATCCTTAACTTCTTTTAAACCAAGGGTTACAATAGCCCTGTCCACAGAAGAGATTTCTTTACCTTTACTGAAATAGGCACTGTTGCACAACTTTAAAAGATTGGTTGTCATTGCCTGATCTTTTGATATTTCTTCCGCAATCAGTTTAAAGGAAACATTGGGATCACTTACCATGTTTATCAGCTTACTGGCAACTTCAGGAATTGAGGGTAATTGATCCAGATTATTTATAATTGTTTCTATTCTCTGCTTGATATGTTCGTGCATGTGATTCTCCAGGATCCCTCAGTTAAACTTTATAGTACATCTTTTCTTGGCCCGATGCCTTAATCTTCAAATGGCCGTCTGTGAGAAAAAAATCGATGACACGGCCGGCGTTTCCCCCGACATCTTCTTCAAGTAACTTAATCCCAAGCTTTTCGAGAGATTTTTTAGACTCCTCAATATTCCGGTCTCCAATCTGTCCGAGAGAGATATTTGCCTGAAACTTGAACATTGAGGCTCCACCTGCAATTTTTGCCGACATAAATTCTTTCTTTGCCCCTTCCTTTATCAATCGGTTTACAAGCAAAGGTATGGCAGTATCTGCATATTTTTCAGGATTGACCCCGCCGGATGTATCATTCGGAAGCAGTATATGGGCTAGTCCGCCAATTTTTTTAGCACGATCGAAAATACATATTCCGATACAGCTGCCAAGTATTGTCCGTATTACCGCCGGGTTTGCACCAGTCTTTAACTGGGCAACACCAACATTGATTAATGTTTGATTCATATTATTTCTCTATCAGATGGGATCATAAATCATTTTTTAAAAAACGATAGCCACATATTACTATCGAAAGATGGTTTTGTCAAGGCAGTGTGGGGAAGGAAGTTGATTTTTTTAATCCTTTAAAACCTTACGGGAAAAATCCGTTAAAATGCGTGCAGTAAGACCCCATATTTCGTATCCTTCGAAATAGTAGTAATAAACTGAGACATCTCTTCCCTCATGGTTATATGTTTCAACACGGTCATATTTGAGGTCCGCAAAAAGTTTCAAAGGGGCTTCAATATAATCATCTATCTCATCCCGGCTGAAGCGGTACTTTACCGGATAAGGAACAGATCCGACAAAACAGCTTACATGATGACCAAATATTGACACATAATCATCAAACTGACCAATCAAATCTATGCTCTCTTCAGGAATTCCCACCTCTTCAAAGGTCTCGCGATACGCGGTCTCAAGAATAGAGTCATCGGTTTCATCATACCCGCCCCCGGGAAAGGAAATCTGCCCCTTGTGGGTGCTTACCTTATCAGTACGCTTGGTCAGAAGCACATGAGGCTCGCCGTTTTTTTCCATAAGAATTATTTTAACCGCAGAGCGTCTAAGTCCATCTGAGTCTAGAGTCCGCAGGTTCCACGCTTTAAGGCGTTCCCGTAGTTCCTGCTTAAAATCCTCAAAGGTGTATATGCTGCTTAACTGCATTTTCATAAAGATCACTACCCTGTATATCATTTATAACAATTGCCGGAAAATCCTTCACTTCCAGGCGGTATATCGCCTCGGGCCCCAGGTCTTCGAAGGCAACCACTTCAGAACCGGTTATCCGGCGATTCAGGTATGCCCCTGCACCTCCGAAACTGCTGAAATATACAGCACCGTACTGCTTGAGAAGTTCCCGGGTTTCTGTCCCCCGTTTCCCTTTTCCAATCATACCCTTTATGCCCGCCTTGAGCACCTTTTCAGTAAATGGGTCCATCCTGTATGATGTCGTTGGTCCCGCAGCGCCGATTATCTCTCCTGGAGGCTTTGGGCTCGGGCCGACATAATAGAGAACCTGTCCCGAAATATCGAAAGGCAGGGACTCTCCGGCATCAATCATTGCGCAAAGACGCGCATGGGCCTTGTCCCTGGCAGTGTAGAGAATACCTGACAGGTAGACCTGGTCTCCACTGCGAAGCTCCTGTATAATTTCTTCCGAAAGGGGAAGAGATATATGTTTCCATTCAGAGGTCATAGCACCGCCTTCCGGTACCGCATGGAATGACACCCCAGGTTTAATGCAACGGGAAGGGTGGCAATATGCGTCGGGGCTTCTTTAATGTACACCCCTGCAACCGTATTACTTCCCCCAAAACCAAGGGGGCCTACTCCTGTTTCATTGCATTTTTCCCGAATACGGATTTCAAGTTCACTGTAGAAGGGATCAGCATGGGGCACATTGACCCCCCGGAGCACCGCCTTCTTCGCGTTCACCAGGGCAACATCAGCAGTCCCCCCGATACCGACACCAAGAAAAAGAGGGGGGCATGGATTGGGGCCCGCTTCTGCAACCATGGATGCAATATAGCTGATAATATCCTCAACCGGATCGGTGGGCCGAAACATTTTCAGTGATGTCATGTTCTCTGACCCTCCCCCCTTCAGGTATACAGTCAAAGACATGGCAGAACCGGGCACAATATCTGTATGGATAAAGGAAGGGGTATTGGTACCGGTATTTATCCGTTTCAGGGGATCACTG
Source organism: uncultured Leptospirales bacterium (assembly GCA_964585555.1). Lineage (GTDB taxonomy): Bacteria > Spirochaetota > UBA4802 > UBA4802 > UBA5550 > CAZHNW01. The sequence continues at coordinate 9,326 of CAZPEK010000080.1, forward strand.
ACAATTGAACTGCGCAGATTGAATTCACGATAGGCTTCTGCTACCGCATTGTTAATAACCTCTTCGAGAATCCCCCCGGTAATAGAGACTTCCTGTCCCAGTTCAATGAAAATTATTGCCGCTCCGCAATCCTGGCAAAGGGGCAATTTTTCTGTTCTCGCGAGCATTGAATTTTCTCTGAGCACTTCCAGGGTAGATATGCCGGTCTGACTCTCTTCTGATTGAATCATTGCGTCAAAGCGCTCTTCAACATCAATAGAAAGCTCAAAGCTTGCCTGCCTGATCAGCTCTTTCAGAACAGCTGAAATCTCGGTGGAATGTATTTCTTTTCTCTTCATATCAATTCGACCATGACCTGAGGATTATTCTCTGTCCGTGCCATGGTAATTCAAGTTATTTTTTAAAATCCTTCAAGTTGTGGATTGCATCAAGGAGAGAGCTTATCTTAAGGGGCTTCACCAGGTAATCGTCCATACCGGCCTTCAGATATTTATCCCGGCTATCAAGAAGGGCATCAGCCGTAAGGGCGATAATTGGCGTATGGGTGCCCCTCGCCTCTTCAATAGACCGTATTGCGGCTGTTGCTTCTATTCCATCCATTTCAGGCATAAAGGCATCCATTAAAATACAATCATAGCTTCTCTCCCTGATCAGCTCAAGGGCCCGGATACCATTTTCCACAACCGTTACCCGGTGACCTTCCATCTCGAGTATTTTCTGTACAAGTTTCTGGCTCACCAGGTCATCTTCAGCCACCAGAATATCCATAGGCTCAGAACTGGTTCTCCCTGCCGAAGATTCAGAGAGAATTTTTTCTCTTTTTTCAGTATCAGAATCAACCGGCTGAAAAACCGCACTAAAATAAAAACGGCTCCCCTCCCCCACAGAGCTTTCTACTCCGATTTTTCCGTCCATCAGTTCAACAAGTTTTTTTGCAATTGCCAGACCAAGACCTGTCCCTCCGTAGGTGCGGGTTGTCGATAAATCAGCCTGATAAAAACTTTCGAAAATCATAGCCTGCTTTTCAGCAGCTATACCGATACCCGTATCCGCTACAGTAAAGAAAAGGGTTACCTGTTGATCTGTAATCCCCTGAACCTCACAGGTTAGTCTTATTGTCCCCTTGTCGGTAAACTTAATGGCATTACTAATCAGATTTATCAGCACCTGGCTCAGGCGTCCCTGATCTCCTTTCAGGGAATTGGGCACCTTACTGTTCACATCACTATGCAGCTCAACTCCTTTTTCCCGGGCCAGGAAGTCAAAGGTTTGAACAACAGTTGCAATTACCTTTCTTGGATCAAACTCCCTGTATTCAAATAAAAGTTTTCCCGATTCGATTTTTGAAAAATCGAGTATATCATTTATCAGGTTCATGAGATTCCTGGCAGAAATATTCATGAGATGTAGAAATTCCCTCAGTTCACTGGAGGCCTTTTGACGCTCAAGGAGCTGCAACAGGCCTATTATCCCATTAAGTGGAGTTCTGATTTCATGACTGATATTGGCAAGAAAAGTACTTTTCGCCCTGTTTGCTTTTTCTGCCTCTCCCTTTGCCCGCTGCAGTTCGTTTTCTATTTTTTTTCTCTCTTCTATTTCATGGGCCAGCTCTTTATTGCTTTTCTTTAACTCAGAGGTTCGCTCATCGACACTTTTTTCCATCATTGAATATGACTTAATCAGGGCCTGATGACTAATATTCAATTCATCATAGAGCTCTACAACCCTTGAAAATGCCGTTGATAATT
>CAZPEK010000081.1:0-11026 GCA_964585555.1 uncultured Leptospirales bacterium
GCGCATTATAAGCAATTGACGCGTTCATATTTGAAGGCGTAAAATGCCGCAACCGGCCATTTATATTTGAAGGCGCGATGTTTTATATTTGAAGGCGCGAAAGCGCTTTCGCGCCTTCAAAGATAAAACACCTTCACGTAATAATAAAATAAAAACATACGCCTTCAGGTAATATCAATACTGCTCGTCATCATTGGGAAAATCAACAGACTTGACGTCTTCGATATACTTTTTGATGGCTCCTTCAATCTGTTCGAAAAGATTCAGGTACCGGCGCAGAAAGCGGGGGGAGAACTCCTTGTTGATACCGAGCATGTCGTGGAGTACCAGCACCTGGCCGTCGACTTCGTGGCCCGCGCCGATGCCGATAAAGGGCACCGAGACTTCTTTTGATACCTTTCCAGCCAGCTTGGCGGGAATTTTTTCAAGGACAATGGCAAAGCATCCCGTTTCTTCGAGTATATGGGCGTCTTCTATCAGCTTTTCGGCTTCCGCGTCTTCCTTTGCCCGTACCGTGTAGGTTCCGAATTTGTTGATTGACTGGGGGGTTAATCCCAGGTGGCCCATAACGGGAATGCCTGCGGTTAAGATTCGCTCAATGGATTCTTTAACTTCCTCACCCCCTTCAATTTTTACCGCGTTGGCACCGGTCTCTTTCATGACCCGAATAGCCGAATTGAGTGCCTGCCTGGAGTCTCCCTGGTATGATCCGAAGGGGAGGTCAACAACCACCATGGCGTGCTGGACACCCCGGACAACTGACTGGGCATGGTAGATCATATGGTCCAGGGTGATAGGGAGGGTTGATTCATTTCCCGCCATGACATTTGACGCCGAGTCACCAACGAGAATAACATCAATGCCCGCCGCGTCAACAATGGTGGCCATTGAATAATCGTAGGCCGTAAGCATGGATATCTTTTCCCCCGCCTGTTTCATCTCCATGAGTACCGAGGTGGTTATTTTTCGCTTCTGGTCTGAAATATATGTAGACATTGTTTTCTCCCTTTTGAAATAGTTTTTGCCGCAGTCCCGGCCTGATCCGGATGCCTGTTTTTTATCTATTCAGTAAGAGGGAGGTTTTCTCTATTTGCACGTCTTTTTTAAGCGGGGTGGGGAAGGAAGAAAAAAGGCCCCTCGGTGACGAGGAGCCTTTTTTCTTATCTTTACATGTAAGTCAGGTTTATGCTTTTACAGGTTTTTTTACGGTGGCGATAAGAGCTGCGCCAACGAGACATGCAATACCGCAAATGGTGAATGCGAGGGGGAAGTTGCCCATATCGCCGAGCATTCCACCCATGATGGGACCAACGATTCCACCAACACCATATGAAAGGAAGATGAAGGGGTAGTTGTTTCCAACATTTTTTGTTCCGAAAGTATCAGCAGTCATAGCGGGGAACAGTGCAAAGTTTCCACCGAAGTTGAAGCCGATCAGGGTTGCACAAAGATAGAGAAGTGCAGGGGTTCCAGCCATTGCAGTAAAGGCAAGAACTACGATACCCTGGGTAGCTGACATGATAATGATAGAAGTCTTACGGCCAAGCTTGTCAGAGATGGTTCCCCATCCGATACGTCCGAGACCGTTAGCAAGGCTGAAGAATACTGCCATTGCAGTACCGGCTACGGCAGATGCTTCAAGTGTACTGAGACCAGCAGCCTGAAGTGCTTCCATTGGGTAGAGTTTCATGAGGCCGATTGACATAAGGCCGGCAGATGCACCGAAGAAGAAGGTCATCCAGATCATGTAGAACTGAGGAGTCTTCAGCATTTCACTGCTTTCGAAGGCTTCATCGTCGTCACCGGCTGCAGCAGCATCTTCTGCTGAATAGCCTTCAGGTGACCATCCTTCGGGGGGCATTTTCATAAAAAGTCCGCCGAAAATAACCATGGCGGCAAAGGCGATACCATAGGCAATCCATGTGTTTGGGAGTCCGATATTTTCAATGAGGTGTCCCCATGCACCGGCAAGTTTTACCCATCCCATTGCGCCAAAACCAAAACCGGCTACTGCAAGACCGGTAATCATACCTTTCTTGTCAGGGAACCATCTCATACCTACCGCGATAGGTACAACATAACCAAAACCGATACCTGAACCCCCGACAACCCCTATAAGGATTGCTACGAGCCAGAAATTAGTACCTGCGAATATACCAGCTAAGAGGTAGCCGGCACCAAGAACGATACCACTGATGATAGAGAGTTTCTGGGGTCCCCAGGTGGCAAGTTTTTTGCCAGCGAAAACCATTACAATTGCAAAAAATGCGAGTCCCAGACCAAATACAATCTGAGTGTCTACTTTTGTCCATCCTGCTTTAGTAAGCTGAGGAGTAAAAACTGACCAGGCGTAGATTGCTCCCAGAGCCAGCTGAATCATGACGGCGCCAACTACGGCTAACCAGCGATTCATAACCTTTTCATTAGACATTGAATGTCCTCCTTCGTTTGTAAATTCCATTAAGTTATTTGATTAAGCTTTTGCAAGGTAAGGAAATAAAATAATGTATTTTTAATCAAGGACATTTTAGTTTCGATTGCGTATTTATTGTTGGGTGTCTTTTTACGGGGCTTGTCATGAAAGTTTACTCCTGCAGCTTGAACGACTGAGCAGTCATTCTTGAATATTTTTATGCCTCTCTGTTTCAGTTCAGGTATATGAAATCCGATAATTAAGGGGGGAAGTTTCCCCCGGAGGTTCCTATGAAAGTTGCAGATGCCTGTGCAGCGCAGATGACTGAACAGATTCAGGCCATGAATAAGAGGCTTCAGGGAATTACAAAGGCGCACATGGGCCTTGATGAAAAGATGATGAAGGTTGCCGCTACCGCAAAAGTTGCGGGGCTGGGTGAACATTTCGATATGTATGTATAGGTGATGGCGGCAGTATTATATCGTAGAAAGAGCTAAGCCTCAAGGGTATTTAAAGGCTGTCACGGATGACAGTATGGACCGGATAAAGTAATAGGGCGGCGCCCAGGATGGGCACTCCCGCCCGTTAAGCCTCCCTGGCGTTTGAAGGGCGCCCTTTGCCCCTTTTTGTGGCGAGACAAAAAGGGCCCCCCGGGAGGGGGTTAAGTTGAGGAAGTATATAACTACCCCGAAAGGGGATATAAAAGAAGGGGCATCCTTTTGGGACACCCCTTTTTGCTTTTTAGTGGGCGGTAATCTCAATCTTCTTCGGTTTTACTTCCTCAGCCTTATTCAGGGTAAGGGTAAGTGTCCCTTCTGAAAGCTTTGCATCGATACCGTTTCTATCGATATCGTTGCCAACCCTGAACTTTCGGTAGTAACTTCCCGCAGGCCTGTCTGAGTATTTCAGATTGAGACCTTCAGGGTTCCAGGAATTTACGGTTCCTTTTACTTCAAGACTTTCGTCTTCCAGGATTATGTTTAAATTGTCTTTCTCAACTCCCGGCATTTCCATGAGCATGGTAAAGTTGTCTTCCGTTTCATAGATATCCGTTATCGGAGCAAGGAGACGTTCATTCTGTACGCTGGTTTCATGTTCTTGTCTCATGTTACACCTCCTGAGTGATTTCAATCTTTTTCGGTTTTGCGTCTTCACTCTTTGCCAGTGAAAGGTGCAGTATGCCGTTTTTCAGCTCTGCCCTGATTGAATCAGCGTCAACCCGGTAGGGGAGCTCGATTGAGCGTGAAAATTTACCGAAAATCCGTTCTCTTCTGAGATAATCTTTCTTTCCTTCCGGCTCCTTTTTTTCTCCTCTCAGGATTAGTGTTTTCTCTGAGAGCTCAATGTCGAGATTTTCTTTTGAAACCCCCGGCATATTGGCCCTGATCTCAACGGTATCTTCTCCTTCGTAGATATCTATTGAAGGGTAGCCGCTTCTTCCCGTGTTCTGGGGTGCAGTATTGAAGAAATCGTCTACTATTCTTCCAAGAGTGAACATATCATTTAAAACGGTATTTCGTACCATGGTGTCCTCCTTACTGGTTTTCAGTGTACATCAATACTGATTTTTTTCTTTTGCGCTGATTTCTCCCGGGGAATACCTATCCCCAGGAGCCCTTTTTTATAGTCAGCTTTGATTTTTTCTTTGCTGACTCCTTCGGGAAGCGGAATGGTCCGGCAAAATGATCCGTAGCTTCTCTCGGAAACAATGTAACGGCCTTCTTCCTTTTCTTCCTTCCTTTCCCTGCTTTTCTCGCCTTTAATGGTGAGGTAATTGTCCTGGATTGATACTTCCAGGTCTTTTTCGCTCATCCCGGGGAGTTCAGCCTTGACCAGGATTTCTTTTTCTCTCTCCTCGACATCTACTGCTGGTGCAAATCTTCCAGAAAAGAAATCGAGGTCGCTGCTGCCGAAAAAATTTTCGAAAAGAGAGGGCAGCTCCCTGTTGAAATGATCAACTGTGCCAGGCTCTTTTCTTCGTGAAATTGGGAATCTCATAGTTGACCTCCTTAAACAAGGTTATTTCTGTTAGCACTCAACTCAAACGAGTGCTAACAGAAATAACATACAAAAAAAAACTGTAATCGTCAAGGGGTGAGAAGAAAAAAAAAGAATTTTTTTACAGGGTAAGGAAGTCAGGGACCATGCTAGTTGCTGTTGTTCCATTCTACGGCAAATTTGACCAGTTCTGCGCCTGACTTCAGGTCCAGTTTATTTTTCAGGCGGTACCGGTGCGTATCGATAGTTTTTGTTGCCACCTGGAGTTTTTCAGCGATTTCACTGGTTTTTATTCCCTGGCCAATAAGCCGCAGTACTTCAAGTTCCCGGTTTGAGAGGCGTTCTATGGGATTTTGAACTTTCTTTGAATTTTGATGTATTTTTTCGTCAATGAGGCGTGCCTTCATTCGTTCACTGAGATAGACTTTTCCCTCCATGACCATACGGATCGCGTCAACTATTGTTCCCGTCATTTCCTGTTTCATGATATATCCACGGGCACCTGACCGGATGACCCGTTCAGCATAGAGGGCCTCATCGTGCATTGAAAGCACCAGAATGGGAAGTTCAGGGTATTTTTCCGTGATGATTTTTGTCAGTTCAAGACCGCTGATGCCGTCTTGAAGGGATATATCCACAATAACCAGGTCAGGGGATGTTTCCTCTAAGGCGGTGAGTCCCCGTGCCGCATCCTCTGCCTGCCCGCATATCAGGAGGTCAGACTCGCGGCTCAGGAGATGCTCAAGGCCGTCCCGTACGATAGGGTGGTCATCAATAACCAGTATGCGGGTATCTTTGTTCATTATATTTTCCTGTATTCTCAAAAGAAGTGCGGCCCCCCGGGGGCTTTCTCTCTTTTTGGTGTTTTAAAATATATATTGAGGATTAGTTACTTCATAATAGTATCTTTTATTCTTCTGGCAATCAAAAAAGATTTTTTATGTGAATATTAAATCTTCAGGCGGCAGAGCAGTGTCGTGCCTTTGCCGGGGATGCCGGTTATTGTCAGGTCAGCGCCGATCAGGCGGGCCCGGTGTTCCATGATACCAAGGCCCATACCTTCTGATGCCTTTTCGTATTCGAAGCCCCTTCCGTCATCACTGATTATGATGGTGACGTAGCCATTTTTATTTTCAAGAATAATGGAGACATTTTCAGCTTCAGAATGCTTGATGATGTTTACCGCGCATTCCTGAAGTATGTTGTGAAGGTGAAGTCCCTTCTTCTGGTCTTGAATAAAAACCGATTCCTCGATATTGAGGGTGCAGTTGATTCCTTTCTGCTCTTCGAGCATAATGGCGGTTTCATTAAGAAGGCCGTCGAGTCCGATTTTTTCGAGGTTAACGGGGAAAAGTCCATGGGCCATTCCACGGGTAGTGCTGATGGCTTCATTAAGTTTTTTTTCAATTTCCATCGCCTCGGCTGCTTCTTTGAGTCCCCGGTCGTTGAGACTGTCAGCCAGTATTCGGCTCTTGATCGCCATACCGAGGAGTTCGTGGCTCAGGCCATCGTGGAGCTCAATGCCGATTCTTTTACGTTCCCGTTCCGTTGAGTTGAGAATTTTCATTTCCTGCAGCAGCTCCCTGGTTGTATTGCGGCAGTTGATTGCCGCGCCGGTAATTGTATTATCATCGTCTCGAACAGGATACATGGATATGTCGAGGATTATCTTTTCTTTATTTTTTTCATGCCAGGTGACGGTATGGACTTCCCTTCCCATGAGACAGTTCACGTAACTGTTTCGTATGGTTGAAAGTACATCTTCACCACTAAAAATATTATCCAGGGTCAGTGTCTCTTCCAATGGAGAGGGAATGGCAAACATGTCTTTAAAAGAATCATTGCAGACCAGGAGCTGTTCCTTCGTGTCAAAAAAGCCCATCAGCTCCTTTGAAGAAGAGACAATATTTCGGTACATGCTTAAAACTTCCTTTCCCCGGATTTGTTCCGTTACATCCCGTGAATTGATAACAATTCCCTGTATCAGGGGATCATGGATGAGATTGTGTCCCGTGCTTTCAAAAATAAGCCATTCACCGGAAGTGGCTCGAACCCGGTAGAGCATTGTGGCGGTAGCGTTTTTTATTTCTGAGAGTTCCAGAAAAAGTTTTACCACCTCCTGAAGGTCATCGGGATGAATAAGGGAAAAGGTTGAGCCGCCGGCCAGTTGATCAGGTCTGTAACCGGTAATTTTTTCAACATTCTCGCTTAAAAAGAGGCGTTTACCTGATTTGCTGACAATGGTGATGATTTCAGCACCATTTTCAATGAGTCTTCTTAAGCGTTGTTCGTTTTTTTGAAGGGTCTCTTCCATTACTTTTCTCTGGCTGATGTCCCTGATGACAGCCTGAAAGTAGATTTTACCTTTGTTTTCTATGGGGGTTAATTTAACTTCAGCGTGAAAGGGCTTTTTTTCAAGGGTGATGAAAAGCCATTCGAACTGGTTGTCTGACCCTTTCAGCGCAAGCGTTACCTGTTGGGCCATTTTTTCGTCTGAAGGTGTGCCATCGGGCTGGAGAAGAGGCGCAAGTTTCTTTGGGCCTATTGCCAGAAGGGTTTCTTTTGACCCGCCAAAAAGCCGGCAGAAGCTGTTGTTGCAGTCTATAATTTTGTCTTCTGTGAAAATAGCTATCGCGTCTTTAGAAGAGGCAAAAAGGGTCCTGAATTTGTTTTCTGATTCGAGAAGGGCAAGATCAATGTTTCTTCGGAGAGTGGTATCTTCTATCATGAGGTAGCAGCGAAGGAGATTTCGGGAAGAATCGCGTACCGCTGATACATTGAGTTCTGCCCAGCGGATTTGGCCTGAGGTGTTATTGAGCCTTGTTTCTGTGGTGAAGTGATCTTTTTTGCCCTCTAAAATTTGATTTATCTGGTAATCAATGTGTTCAATGTCCTCCGGGGCACACAGGGGGCGAAAGGGTTTGCCGGTAATGTTTTTCCGAGAGGAACCGGTAATCCTACAGAATGCGGGATTTACCTCAAGCACCATGAATTCAGTGTCAAGGAGTGCAATACCTACATGGAAATTATCAAATTCTGAAAAACAGGTCCCTTCATGGTCAGTCATTATGTGCCTTCAATGTCCAGATCAATGGTGGTGCCTGTCATCGCATTAACCGGGCAGGCCTTCATGCAGAGTCCGCAGGCAACACATTTTTCAGGATCAAAGTTTACTTCCATGGTGTCGCGGTTAATGGTGAGGGCATCAACCCGGCAGACAGCGGTACAGGCACCACAGTGAACACAGCGATCTTCCAGGCGGTTTATCATGTCAGTAAGTTTTTTAACCTGTACGCCTTCATCATCAAGATAGGCCAGGCTTTTATCCAGGTCTTTTTTTTCTCCCTTCAGCTCAAGGATGATTCTTCCTTCCTGCTTTGGGTAAATCTTTGCCTCCAGTACATTAAAGACAACATTAAAGTCTTTAACCAGCCGGTATATAATTGGTTTATACATAATCTCCCTGGTGAAGACGAGTAATACATTGCGTGATATCATTTTCCATGCTCCTTATGGTAATGAAAGGCTACCGTTACTTTTTAGTTTTCAATGCTGCAGAGCTCAATGTTTCCGAGTGCTCCTATTTTATCCCGGTGAATTATCAGTACCCCTGTTACGCCCTTAATGGCAGCGGCATACTCAAGGGCCTCTGGAATGTCTTCTGTGTTCTGTACCCGGTTTGCCGCCGCTGTTGCTGCCGCGTCAGCGAGGGCCCCGGTGTCGGCGATAACCGTGACCCCATCGGCCCGCCCCAGGCTGAGACTGTGTCCCATTTTGCCCGAAGAGGTACAGACACTGCAGGGTGTATCGTCAGGGGCAATCTGTATCGCGATGCCCTGTTCAAAAAATACATTTCCGGGAAAGACCTTTAATCTGATCGGTTCAGTTATGCTGAGCCAGGTGTCCCCCCCGTTTTCAATAAGTACTTCATCGGATTCTGAGAGAAGGGCTTTGCCGACAGTTTCGGCCACGGCTCCTGCAACAGCAGCCATGGGGCCTGTTCCCGCGAGGGCACCGGCACGGGCCATCTGCCGGACAATGAGCGGCGCTGTACCAGAAACTTCTACCGGTTCGAGGCTGTGGAGAAATCTGCTGTTTTCTGATATGTAATCTTCAAGTTCCTTCCGTACCGTGAGAAGGGCCTCTGACGCGGGGAGAGACAGGTCGCGGTGGGCCCGGATATACAGGTCAGAGGCGTCTTTTTTTACACAGAAGGTTTTCCAGCGGGGGGTATCACCGTGATCACGGTAAAAACGCTCCCGGCGGCTGACGGTGCTCATTCTTCCCCCCATTATTTTCTTTTAAAATCAGGTTTTACTGAAGGAAGTCCACACTGGGGTTCACCGACGGTAAAACCGTTTTCAATCCATTCTTTCAGTATGCCCGCTATCTGCCGGGCCCGGGGATAGCTTGAAAGGGGCGCCGCGAGAATTTTTTTGTCATTGATTGCAATAGTGCCTGACATGAGTTCCTGGAATGAAACTTCAGCGAGGGTATTGCTTATTCCCTCGGGATAATCTTTTCCGTAATCGACAACGGGATAATAGATGTCCCGGTTCTTGACCCCGGTAAACCAGGCCATGTCTTCATTGATGATGGGGATGGGAATACCGATACCCACCATGAGAGAGGTGCCGTAGCCTGTCAGGGAGGCTCCCCGTATGAAATCAGTATGCATCTCCTTCATGTCTCCGGTGACAGAAATGGTGCCGGCCCCTTCCCGGGGAACGCCGTTCTCTCCCCTGAGGCTGTCGGGGGCGTGCTGGGTGCCATGCCAGGTGACCGCTCCCGGGGCGCCGCCGATAAATATCCGTGTGCCCGTACCGATGGTCCAGTAGTAGGGATCATTCAGGAGGGGGGAGAGCTCTCCGGCGCTGCTGTAGGTGGCGTTCTGCATTCCGGGCCGCAGGATGCCCATGTAGGTATAAATGGTTTTATTCGATCCATTGACCGCGCAGTTATATCCCTGGTAGGCGTTTCGGGGATTGTAGAGCATGGCATTGCGCAGGTCATCAATCGTTATTGTTTTTTCATATTCTGTCAGGGGATAGCAGTCGGTCCCGTATGATTCGGCCCGCAGGGTGACTTTTTTCCCGGCGATCAGGTCTTCTATGACATGGCCCCCCCCGTATTTAAAGGAGCCGGGGTGTACCGCGTTGAGGGGATCCTTTTCCTGAGTCTGGGTAGCCCCGAGGTAGCAGTCAACCGCCGCGATCCCCCCGTAGGCATGGACATCGTTGAACCAGACACTGGTTGCCCTGATTTTCGGCTTTGTGTGGCCAAAGTTGATAAAGGCACCGGATGAACACATGGTGCCGAAGGTTCCCGTGGTGACCACGTCTACTTTTTTGAAGGCCTCTTTCACCCCTTCAGATTCAACGATTTTGGGCATTTCTTCAGCAGTCACGACCACCGCTTTGCCTTTTTTTATTTTATCATTTATTTCCTGGTAGCTTTTTTTAATTTCGATATCTGACATCAATAGACCTCATAGTGTGCGTTTCTGCCCGTCGTGAAGCCTCCGGGGCGGGTGAACCGGTTCACTGCCATATATGCAGAATTGGAAATTTTTATCAAGATGAAAATGTGTGGCCCTCCGGCCCCCCCGGTCCCCCTGAAGGGGGGAGATAGTGGCAGCGAGATTACTGGCGCGTCCCCTTTAGGGGATTCAGGGGCTCTCCTTAAAAGGGGAAACCAGCAACAGGCTACTTGAAGCGGGGAAGCCTTCTCCCCCTTCAGGGGGCCGGGGGGCCTCACCTTTACTGCAACAGTAGAGGAAACCTGATTTTTCACCTTAATGAACGATTTTTCTTGACTGTGTATTGGTGTCTGATATAGTCTGGATTATACAGCCTTAGCGGGCTGAAAAATAGAGATACATGCAGGCTATGGCACTACCAAACAGAAAGAATCTTTACTTTACCCGCCTGTTATCACAGTTTCTCTTAACGTAATAAGCTGACTACAATACATGTAATTTCAGGATATATTCACATGCCCAAAGCAAAGAAAAACAACAACTCAAAAGAAGAACCCATAGAAAAGCAGCTCTGGAAATCCGCAGATAAACTCCGTAAGAACATAGACGCCGCCGAGTACAAGCACATCGTCATGGGGCTGATGTTCTTAAAATACATCTCTGATTCCTTCGAAGAGCTTCACGATAAACTGACAAAAGGCGAGGGTGACTACCAGGGCGCCGACCCTGAAGACCGTGACGAGTACAAAGCCGAAAACGTCTTCTTTGTTCCTCCCTCTGCCCGCTGGTCATACCTGGTGAGCCGGGCCAAGCTTCCAGAAATCGGCAAAGATGTCGATTCGGCCATGGATGCCATCGAACGAGATAACGTCTCACTGAAAGATGTTCTGCCCAAGGTTTTTGCCCGGGGGAATCTCGATCCCACGAGCCTTGGGGGCCTGATAGACCTAATCGGCAACATTGCCCTGGGTGATGCAAAATCCCGAAGCGCCGATGTTCTCGGCCATGTCTTTGAATATTTTCTCGGGGAGTTTGCCCTGGCGGAAGGCAAGAAGGGGGGTCAGTTCTATACACCCCGGAGTGTTGTTGAGCTGCTTGTTGAGATGCTTGAGCCGAACAAAGGACGGGTCTTTGAT
>CAZPEK010000082.1:0-5414 GCA_964585555.1 uncultured Leptospirales bacterium
ATAAAAAGACAATTGCCCTGACCTGGAAGATACAGCTTGCCCTTGTACTGGCAACAATTGTCCTGCTCATTACCGGCACAATATCATTGTCATCGACTATTCCTCTTCACCTGGCCCTTATTCTCGCGTGTACAGCTGTCTCAATACTATCAATCATTCAATCCGCTATAAAAGGAAACTCCAGCGCCCGGTTTCTGCTTATTGTCTGTTCGCTCCTGTCATTAACAGTAATCAATGACATATTACTCACCCTGGGAATAATCAGGTACTCAGTTCCTTTATCCCACTGGGGCACCCTGCTGCTTGCCCTTTCTCTTGCCTTCACCCTGGGTACCAGGTATTCACGTTTCCTCAAAAAATTCGTTGCTGTAGAACAGGAACTTTCTCTTGCAATGGAAATACAGAAACAGGTGTTGACCGACAGCAGTGAACAGCACATTATTAAAAACATCGACATCAATGTTACCTACCAGCCCTTTAACGGAAAGGTAGGAGGTGATTATTATAACATCCAGCCTCTCAATCACAATTCTGTTACCGTTATGCTTGCAGACGCGACAGGCCACGGGCTCCATGCAGCCCTGATGACCATGCAGATAGACATCATGAATAGCCAGAGCATTGAACTCGTAGCGCCTCATAAACGACTCAGCTTTATAAATAACTTTTTTTCCAGTTTAAAAAAATCAGGCCAGATCTTCACTGCCTTTATAATCAATATTTCAGATACAAACCTGATATATTCATCGGCAGGTCACCATGCACAAATTCTCATCAGCCCTGAACAAAAAAAGGTCATTCACCTGAGCTGCTCCGGACGAATCGCTGGTTTCACAAAAAACTCAGAATACATGTTTAAAGAAAAAAAGATTTGCAGCGGTGATATAATTCTGCTTTTTACTGACGGAATAATAGAAGAAATGAATAAAGACAGCAAAGAATACGGTATTGAAGGCATCACGGACTTTCTCAACTCATGGCTTGCCGAAACCGGAGGCCGGGGGCCCTTACAGGCTCTTAACAACGCTATTATTTCAAACATCAGGTCTTTTACCGGCCGCGATAATTTCCAAGATGATATTACCTTAATAAGCCTGCGAAAAAACTGATGCCCTCGCCGCACAGGGCAGAATGGAGGATTAAAATGAAACACATGAAATCCATTACCGTGCCACATGATGCATCTTTCATGCCACCGGAATGCCTGTGCCGGGCGGAGACGGGGTGTTAACATATTGACAAAAAGCGATGGGCATGGATGCCCGAGTGCCGCGATAACAGGACGTTAAAGAGCGGCCACCGGGCATGCAGGGCTTTTATAAAATTTAATCATTTAACTAGAACAGCGTTCGACATAAGGGCCTGATCAAATTTAATGTTTAATTTGTCCGCCATAGTTGTATTGATAAAAAGTCTTCCTTTTTTACTCCTCTCTATGGGTATATTCTTTGGTAAAATTCCGGATAATATTTTTTCAGCCGTTTCAACTGCCCACTCGCCATGCTCTTCAGGAATTTTAATGAGACCAATCAATGAATATTTCATCACCCATTCATTAGTTGTTCCGGTTGGGATTCTGGTATTCAATTGCATCCATTTTTTCATTTCATCCTCATTCCAGTTTTTTATTTCCACAGTGTTGGAAATAATAAGCATATCAACATCCTTCTGAATTCTGATGAATTCCTTTTTCCACTCCGCGACAGTTTTGACGTAAACCTCTTTCTTTAATTTAATATTTAACTGGTTTTTATAATTTACAGCGCTTTTGCGATCTGATTCTAAATCGGATGAAATGAACCCTATGCGTCCCCCCTGTGCATGGTCTCTCATATATCCTATTATTCCATTTATGTATTCAACCTCAAGAATTCCTGTAACATTATCGTATGGAAATCCGTAAATCGATGCATCCCAGTTGACTCCGCAAAAAACAAAAGGGATTTTTGAATTTTTGTAATAGGGCATGATAAGATATCTTGCCGCGTTATCATCAGATGTAATTACAACATCAGGTTTATACTCCTCGATAAGCTTTTTCGCTTTAAGTGCAGATTTCTTTATGTGTTCAATTGAAGGATTTCTCTTTGTATCCATTTCAAATATCTTAAGTTCGATGCCTGCTTTATCTGATTCAGATTTTGCACCTTTAATAATTCCATCACTCCAATCATACCCGTCATGATAAGAATTGATAAACAGAATTTTTTTTCCGCTGTACAACTTCCCTTTCAGATTTTGTCTATCAATTATTTGACATCCGATAATTCCTGATAGTAAAATGATAGTTATAAGTAAAATTATTTTTCGATTATTCATAGCAGACCGCCATTATTTTAGTAGATTAGATAAGATACTACTGTATAAAAAAAAGATAGTCAATATAAAAATATATACTTCAGTTCTTCATCGGTTATCTCAGTACAGGAATTCTTCCCCCGCGTCTTACGAATATTTCCAATGTTCTTTATGGCAATATACTCTTTCCGGCAGATAAAAAAAAGTACCGAAACATAAAAAAGAGGAGTACAATCGAATAATTTTTGATCTGCTTAAATACCTGTACCGGGGGGAGCCGGGGTGTTAAAATATTGACAAAAAGCGATAACCATGGATGCCCGAGTACCGCGATAACAGGATGTTAAAGAGCGGCCACCGGTCATGCAGGGCTTTTTAAATTTTTTTCCGGGTTTTCTTTCAGACAATTCATCAGGGCCACAAACCCATAAGTCCCAGGATGGTACCGCTGTAAAGGGCACCGTCCAGGCCAATCTCTGTGGCAGCATAGGCACTGTTATATAGCGGCAGTATCCCCATACTCTTGAAACAAAGAGATTCTCCTGTTTCCCAGTCTAAAGCTTCAAACCCCCAAACACCCATCCGCTGTCCCACATCGTATACCATGTTAGAGGCCGCACTCATGGTGGGAATGCCATTTGGATAGCTGACATCACGGTTAACCCAGGCAGTGGTTAGCATCCTTGAATCCGGGTCCCACTGGAATTTTTCAGCTCCATAAGGTGCAAGCCAGTAAAGGCCACCCATGAGCAGATTTATGATACGTCTGTCAGTGGATTCCTTCATAAGATTGTTCACTACCAGTGCACCGTATCCGCGAATACAGACTGACTGTTCTGATACCGATTTTTCTGCTCCAGGCTCTCCAAAGGTAATCGGCACCTGAGCTGCAATACGCCTGTCCTTCGTCCCCGGGATCTGCTGCCAGTCTCCCGGAATTGCATCTCGCCAGAAGAGGACAAGGTTCATGAGCTCACTGCCGTCGGTTATAACAACAAACTTATCCTGCGAACCTGTCCCCATAAGTGTAGGTGTGGAACCGGAACCGGCACCAAGCCTGATACCGGAACTGTCATCACCGGTTTCATAATCAGCTGCCCAGCCTCCCTGAGCCGCCTCAGTTGTCAATTCGCTTCCTGTCCACTGAACCCTGTAAATTTTTCTGCTGGTAACAACATATATTCCCCCATCCTCATCACAGGCTATTGAGTTGGAGATTTCATCGTCAGGACCGAAACTGAAATATTCGGCCCTGCTGAAGTCACGTGCAAGCACAGCAAGAAGACCCTTTGCGGTGACAAATGCAAGCATGCCGTCATGGGTGATGTTCAAACCCACAATGCGGTCGCCTTCGACATAGCGTTCAGACGGGACTTCGTATACACCCTTTACCTCTATATCAGACATTGGATCATCGTTCCTGGAATCACCATAGGCATATATTTTATTGTAGCGGGGCACAAAAAATATGCCCTGACTATCCACCAGAGTATATGCTCCAGAAAGTGCATCATCAGTGGATATCAGTGATGGAAGGGTGATATTTTCCTTTATCATCATGTCAATACACCTGAAACCACTGCCCGTATCATGGGCCTTGAAGACATATCCTGTGGAACTGCCCCAGAGAACCCTTGACCCGTTACTGTAGGGGCCTGATACTGCAATGGTAATGATTCCAGGCAGTCCGATATCATAATCTTTAGTAAGGCCTTTTTTGACCGAGGGACCGGCATATGGTGATGATGCCTGGGCATAGGGATTACGATGGCTCATGGGCCATGGTGAATCTGCAAGGTACATATTTGTCGGCGGTTCATTGCCATCATCAATTATTGGCGGTACAATGTTGTCACATGCTGAAATCAAAAACAGCGTTGTCAGCATAAAGAGTAATAAAAAACATTTTGTAAAATAAAGATTACTAATACCTGCAAGTCTGCAATTTTTCATATATTCCCACCAGAAGAATGATTTCCTGGTATTCTAGACACTAATTAAATTTTGTCAAGAATAAAACTGACATGTCAGTTCTAGCTTAAAAAATATCATGACACGGGAATGCCTGTACCGAGGGGAGCCGAGGTGTTAAAATATTGACAAAAAGCGATGGGCATACACGACTTTTTAAGATTTGTGCGCCAAAAAACCGAAAGGCGCATTGGCGCCTTTATAAAAATCGAACACCAAATGTAAAGCCCCGACTCCAGGCCGGGGCTTCATAAAAACATTACTTCTTCTTTTTAATCCAGTTCCAGTAGGTTCTTGTTACATTCCCATTACTGTTAAAGGAGATAGATGCCTGTTCTTTTTTATTATAATAAGACCATGACTCGGTTCGATTGGGAGTCCCCTTTTTACCCATCGTCATGGTATACTTCGGTTTCACCTTCATGATCTTTGTTACCTGGTCTTTTGTCATGCCGGAACGAATCTGGTCAAGTCTTCCTTTTATAAAAAATGACTTTTCCATCATCATGGTCATCATTCCGTATCCGCTTGAGAATGCTGAAAAAACATAAACGCTTCCCGCCCTGAGGGTAACAGTTGTGCTTCCGTACAACCAGCGGCTGTTGGCATTCTTACGGTACTTGACCGTTACACGGTGTTTCCCTGGTGCCAGGTAATATTTCCCTGCTGGTTCCACGGTTTTTCCATCCATTTTGACCATACCCTGCTTTTCGGTCTCCTTCATTTCAAATACACTGACCAGGATGAGGCTGGTATTTTTACTCAGCGCCCCATCGTCTACGCCGGTAAGATTAACCCCGTCAAGGGTCGCGCATCCAAGGGTTAAAAGCAGAGAAATAAAACTTATGAATAACGTCCTGCGTATCATGATATCCCCCTTTTTATTTGATAGAATAATTCTACAGGGTGCATGGCAAAAGAAAAGAACTTTTCATTTTTTTTAAAGGAAGTTAAAGCCCCTCCAGGCTCGGGAAAATTGCGCCATTGAATTTTTTTGCAACCATGCAATCATCTTTTTAATCTTACTATTATTATAAAAACCGTAAAACTCCCTTACCCCCCGGGAACAAGAACGATATATCTGAGGTCTTTCATGGAATACTGTCTTCAAACGTTCGCAATTGACCTTAAAATGAATCGTTTTT
>CAZPEK010000082.1:5484-11004 GCA_964585555.1 uncultured Leptospirales bacterium
CGAAAGCATCTCCATCCCCGCAGGCCCGCCCGGGATCACCGGCGATGAGGGGCTGGTAGTCTACGCGTCAATAGAAGGGAGCGCCATAAAAATAGTTTCCTTTTCAGTATACGGGGTCAGCCTGATTGTCCTCTACTCAATGTCTACAATCTACCACCTGGTCACCACTGACCGATTCAAAAAATTTTTTCAGCTCATGGATCACGCGTCGATATATCTGCTCATTGCCGGTTCATATACTCCAATAATGCTGATTGCCGTACAGGGGGCCTGGGGCTGGTCACTTTTCGGTGTATTGTGGGGACTGGCAGTAATCGGTATTTTCTTCAAACTAAAGTTTGTCGGGAAATACGAAGTAGTATCAACTGTAATCTACCTGTTTATGGGGTGGATTGTTGCAATCTTTTCCTGGCCCATCCTTACCTACCTGAGCACCATGTCCATGGTCTGGCTTTTCATCGGCGGCGGGGCCTACAGTATTGGAACAATATTTTTTCTCTGGGAAAAGCTTCCCTTTCATCACAGCCTCTGGCACCTTTTTGTGCTCGGGGGCAGCATAAGCCACTTCTTCTGTTTCTTTTTTCACATACTACCGGGAAAATGATGTCATTGAACAAGTATTACTGTTATATCATTTAAAATCGTAATCTTAATTACTGTTATCATCACCTTTATTTTGAGAGGAAGTAAAAGTCTCGGCAAATTCCATTTCAAGACTCTGGGACATCGCTTTAAGCTTTTGTGTGTTTTCTCGAATATTTTCCGCATTAATTAAATTATCCTGAACGATACTGTTTGTCTCCTGGCTCGACAGGGCAATATCATTTACCGCAGCACTTTGCTCTGACATTGATTTCTTAATTATCTCCGACTTCATTTTAACCTGACTGGCGTGTTGGTTTAATATATCCTTAACTTCCTTCTGTCTCTTAATTTCGTTTAATGTTTCAATAGATTCGCTTCTGATCTCCCTGAGGTCTGAAAGAATCTTATCGATAAAGGAAATAATACCGGTAATAATATTATTAGCCCGTTCAACATCATCACGATTTTTATCAATTATCCTGGTAATCTGGCTCAACTCTTTTGATGAATTATCTGAAAGCTTTCCGATTTCCTCTGCTACAACGGCAAAACCGCGGCCGTGTTCACCAGCCCGTGCCGCCTCGATTGACGCGTTAAGGGCGAGAAGGTTAATCTTTTCAAAAAATTCTTCAATGATATTTACCACAGACAAAATGTCTCCGGAATTCTCTAAAATTTGATTATTTATTTCATCGAGCTGCGATGATTCACGTTCCCCCTTCTCTGTCTGCTCCATAACTCTTGTAAATTTCTCAGCAAGCTTGTTTCCGTAACTTTCCAGTTTTTCAATTGAGTCTGATAAAACAGTTATCTTCGCATCCAGTTTGTTTATGGTAGTATCCTGTTCGTCTGTTTCCGCGTTGACGAGCTCCGCACTTGAGGCTATTTCTTCAACGGTAGCAGAAAGTTCTTCCATTGATGCAGCCTGAGCCTGAGCATTACCGGTAAGACTTTCTGTACTTACCAGATTGGAAGCTACTGACAGATTCAGCTCAGAAACCGCATTCTTTAATGCTGACATCAGGTTTTTAATAAAATTATACTGTTCCTTGTTTTTTATTGACTCATTTGTGCTTAATTCAACCGACTTTTGCAAAAACCGCAACGTGCTGATACATATGACATAGACCATAATAACCGTTAAATTTGAATCAATATTTGCGGTTTTTACAATGTTTAACTGCTCAACCGTCAATTCAGAATTCGACCAGATGTAAATATGAATCACATGACTAATTACATATGAAGCAGTCAACAATGCTGAAACAATAACCGGCGTATAAAGAGCCGCAAAAACGATAAGCATGATAATGATATAACCGAAAGAAGCAATAGCCAGCAAAGGATCTCTTGCAAAATATAAATACGTATCAACAAGTATAGCTGTCACAGAGATGAGAGTAGCGGCAAGTGACGTTTTCCCCCTGGTGATAAGAAAAAGGCTTATCAGGGCAATTACTATAAAGGGAGATATGATGACAAAAGTCTTCAAAAAACGTTCAAAGCTTACAGTAAGAAATCCAAAGGGGAGTAAAAGCAGCAGAAAAGCATATATTGTAATCATTATTAAAAGGAATTCTGCTTTTTTATAGGCGAGGTAGTTTTCTTGATCTATTCTTTTCAGCAACCGGGTTTTAAATTTTTTCATTCCTGCAAACATGTTGTCTCCTCAAAATAACAGTTGTTAAACATTCATGACTCTAATTATATGTGGTGTTTAACCAAAGTTCAAATAATAAATTTACAAAAAAATAAAAACTTACTGATAGTTATTGCTATAATCATTATTGCTTAATAAATTAAAGAAACTAATTGACATCTCTGATTTTCCCGGTATCCTTCAGTTTCTCTTTTCTTTTAGAACTGTAGTCTCAACAGGTATAATAAATCATGTCAAAAACAAGAACCTTCATTGTCAATTCGGTAATACGAAGAGCAGTCAAAAACAAACTCGCTTCTCTTAAATTTGAAGAAAAAAATCTTAAAAGAATTCGAAAAAAAACTGAAAAGCTCGGAAAGATGTCATCTCTTTCAAGGATTATCGACATAACAGAAACCGACTGTGACGGAGTCAGGACTGAACTGTTTCAAAAAAACAAAGAAAATCCATCAGACAGAGTCATTCTTTATTTTCATGGAGGCGCCTACATTGCCGGATCACCGCAGAGCCACCAGGACATGACGGCACGCCTGGTATTAAAAACTGACATTGACATTTTATCCGTCGACTACCGGCTTGCCCCGGAACACACCTACCCTTCGCAGTTAAATGAAGCTATTACCGCATACCGCTGGCTTTTAGCCAGGGGCTACCAGGCGGAAAAAACTGCCATTGGAGGAGATTCAGCCGGGGGCAACCTGGCTCTTGCGACATTTCATAATATCAAAAAAAACAAACTCCCCTTCCCAGGAGCAGGTTTTTTCCTCTCTCCCGTAACCGATTTGCTCGCTACAGGAGAATCAATTAAAACAAACCTGCGAAAAGATCCAATGATTCCCGGAAACAGAATTTCAGACCTGGCTGAAGCCTATGCCCCGGGAGAAGATTATACCGACCCTTTACTCTCACCCCTTTATGGTGACTTCAGTGACTTCCCCCCCATGTATTTCACTGCCGGCTCTACTGAGGTTCTGAGAGACGACACGCTTCGAGTGGTTGAAAAATTAAAAAAAGAAGGAGTTGACGTCACCTGTGTTATCAGGAAAAACATGCCCCACGTATATCCTTCCCTGGCGGCCATTCTTCCTGAAGGAAGAAAGGCATTACGAGAAATCAGCGAATTTTTAAAAATACACCTGCCGGTCTGATCCAGAAAGCCGGCAAATTCGTCAAAGCCCCGGGTGGCCAAATTACTCTTGACGCATATGATAAATCTTTTTTCATTACAGAATCTCTAAAAACCGGTTAATAAACATGGACACAGCATTATCACAGCGGGTACTCGAAATCCTCGAATGGCCCGCCATCTCCCGGGAACTGGCTTCCCGGTGCATGACCTCCCCGGGCAAACAGGCCCTTGAAACCCTGAGCCCTCTTGAAAAGAATGAGGCGGAAAACCGCATGGCCATCATAAGTGCCCTGAAAGATAGCAGCGCACTGGGAAAACCGATAGATTTCCCCGGAATAAATGACATCTCTCCCCTCCTTGACCGTACAGAAAAAGAAGCGGTGCTTTTATTAGAAGAACTCTTTGACGTCCGAAGATTTGTCACCGGCAGTGCCCGGGTGCGAAGCTTTCTTAAAGAAGCCGCTTTAGAGTACCCGGTGCTTCGTCCCGAATATGAATCGATACAGGCACTCGAAGCCCTGGAAGAAAAGCTTCTCCCCGCCCTGACTGACAATGGTGACCTGAACGAGCAGCGTTTCCCTCAACTGAAAAAACTGCGCCGCGGCATCATTGATACCCGGGGCGAAATTGAAAAACTTCTCAATAAACTTATCACTACCCCGTCCCTCGAAAAGATTCTGCAGGAACGAACCTATACTACTTCAAGCCAGCGGTATGTGCTGCTTGTCAAGTCAGGCATGAAAAGCAGCATCAGCGGAACAGTCCATGATATTTCTTCAAGCGGTCAGACCGTCTACTTTGAACCTGACCAGGTCAAGGACCTGAACAACCGCTACATCATGCTTGAGCTTGAACTTCAGCAGGAAATCTACCGGATACTCCGGGACCTCTCACGTGAAGTAGCGTCATCGGCCAGTGAGCTGCGGATCAACCTTGCCATTATCGGCTACCTCGACTTCTGCAACGGGGCTGCCCGCTTTTCCGCTGATACGGGTGGCAGCGCGCCGCTGTTAAAAGAAGAGGCCCTGATCGATTTAAAAAAAGTTCACCACCCCCTGCTCTATCTAAAAGACCCGGGTGCAACAATTGCCAATGATGTTGCCCTTGGCATAGACTACTCTGGCATCATAATTTCCGGGGCCAACACGGGAGGAAAAACCGTACTGTTAAAAACTGTCGGCCTCGCGGTTCTCTTTACCATGCTTGGGCTCCATGTCCCGGCATCACCCGACTCATCCATGGGTATTTTTTCATCAATACTGGGAGACATCGGTGATGATCAGAACCTCGAACAGTCCCTCTCTACTTTTTCCGGCCAGATTGTTATCATAAATGAAATGCTCGCCCGCGCTGACGACCGGACCCTTGTGCTCATCGATGAAATAATTGTCGGCACCAACCCCCGCCAGGGATCTGCCCTTGCCCGTGCCATCCTCGAATCAATGGCAGAAACGGGAAGCCGAATCATGGTCACCACTCACTACGCCGAACTGAAAGAACTCGCCTCCGAGGACAGGCGCTTTACCAATGCCTCGGTCTCCTTTGACCTCGACACCCTTCAGCCGACGTACAGTCTTATGATCGGTCTTCCAGGCGTCAGCTACGCGTTAGAGATAGCCCGAAATTACGAAATGCCTGAGACGGTCCTTGAGCGTTCCCGTGAACTGATGGACAGCAGTGATCTCTCTGTTGAGTCCCTCCTCGAGGAAACCCGCCGCTACCGCCAGGAGCTCGAAGAAGAACGGCAGCGTGTTCAGCAGTTGAAGGAAGATTTCGCCCAGCGTGAAGAGAAATTTCAAAAAAAGAACCGGGAACTCGAACGTCTCAGCGAGCGTCTCAAGCGGAGCGAGGGCATAGACTTTCTCGAGGAAATAAAAAAATACCGGGGCCAGGTTGCCGACAAAATTCGTGGCCTTCAGCAGGCTGACCTGAAAGAGGCTGGAAAAATACAGAAAGACCTCATTGGACTTGAATCCTCCTATACAGAGAAACTTCAAAGCCAGGAAAAAAAAGAGGCGGGCCGCGAGCGGAAGCCCCTCTTACCGGAGAAGGCATCCCCCGGCAGTAAAGTCTACGTCGCCTCTCTCGATCAGCAGGGAATCATTGAAAACATCGAAAATGACGGCTCTTCGGCTGTAGTACTTTT
>CAZPEK010000083.1:0-9555 GCA_964585555.1 uncultured Leptospirales bacterium
TGCTATGGCCGATAAAGAGGATAAAAAAATTACGGATAGACACAACAGGATAAAGCAAATGAGAGAAATTTTTCTTTTACCGGTAATTCAGGGTCTCCATGGGATCAAGGACAGTAAATTCTTTTTCCTCAACCTGCCGGTGGAGTACCGTCCCGGGAACCGGTGTCACCGTCAGGGCAGCAAGATATTTCGGATTCATCGCGTTGGTTATTGCCGCGGTTTCACGGGCATGTTCTACATCCGCAGTAGACTTCCCCCCGAGACCGAGGAGCACCATCGAAGAGAGGTTCATTCCGGATTCTACAAGCATCTGGCCCGCCCTGAGCATCTCTTCCGCTGACACACCCTTGTTTATCGCCTTGAGAAGCCGGTCACTTCCGGTTTCAACACCGAGGTAGGCTTTGGTCAAACCGGCGCTGTAGAGTTTTTTTAAATCTTCCTCTCCCTTATCGAGGGTACTCTGAGGCCCCACGTACGAACCGACATGCCTGAGAGAGGGAAATGTATCAAAAAGTTTCTTTAATATTTTCAAAAGCATTTCTGTTTCTATTGCAATAGCATCCCCATCAATGAGAAAAACCTTTTCGATATCACCATGATGAGCTGCGGCTGCGTCAATATCTTCAAATATTTCTTCAATCGACCGTACCCGGTATTTTTTATCCTTGTACATGCCGCAAAATGTACAGGCGTTATGTGAGCATCCGATGGTGCATTGAAGCAGGTAGCTGTTGGCTTCACTAAAGGGTCTGAATATATTTCCTTCGTAACGCATGGTTTTTCCTTTTTGTAAAAATATTGTCTAATGGTTCACCTCTTAAAAACAATAGAGGGGGTTTGAGATGAAAGGCGAGCATGAGACCTCAAGCCTTTCTGGTATCATTCATCTGAATCCAGTCAGGTTTTGTCAATGAGTTAACTGGAATAATTAATCAGTTTGTACACTTCTTCATAACCAGAATACTATTTTAAAATAAAAAGTTTCCTGTGCATATACCGATAGATACACTTCCTCACCGTGAAAACAATTAATCAGTCAATTGAATTAGATAAAAAATTCTGGTAGACACAAAGCTTTATCTCTACATAACCTGCATTCTTGGAGACAAGTATTCTTGTTATAGAAGACGAAGAGGGCATAGCTGAAACCATCACCTATGCCCTGAAAACCGAGGGCCTCACACCCATACACTGCGCCACCGGCAAATCAGGACTTGAAGCCCTCGAGAAACATCCAATCGATCTGGTGATTCTTGACATCGGGCTCCCGGATATCAACGGTTTTGATCTGCTGAAAGAGATCCGTACATCTTCACATGTCCCGGTGCTGATTCTCACGGCTCGAAGCGAAGAGGTTGACCGGGTTCTCGGTCTTGAACTGGGGGGTGACGACTACGTGGTAAAGCCCTTCAGTCCCCGGGAACTGACTGCCCGGGTCAGGGCAATCCTGAGGCGTATAAATCAGGAAGAGAAAAAAACTTCCACCGGGAGCTCAATTTTTACTATTGATAAAAACCGCCGACAGGTTACCTATGACAACAAACAGCTTCTTCTGTCCCGATACGAGTTTAACATCCTCTGTCTCTTCATCGAGCGTCCCGGCTGGGTCTTTTCCCGGGAAAAAATTATGGACCTGGTATGGAATGAACCTGAAGAAAGTTTCGAACGAACCGTTGATGCCCATATTAAAAGCATCCGCGCCAAGCTGAAGGTCATCAATCCAGACATAGATCCTATTGTTACCCATCGGGGCGTCGGCTACAGCCTCAAAGAGAAACTATGAGCATACGAACCCGTATACTTTTAGCTTTTTTTATCATATATGCGGTACTGTTTTATTTTATAGTCGATTTTGTTATTAACGAAATACGGCCGCGATACCTTGAAACCGTTGAAGAATCCCTTAATGATACAGCAGTTCTCCTTACCTCTCTGGTTGAAAAAGAGCTGAAGGGGGGCAGAATATCAACTGTCGCCCTCGAGTCTATCTTCAACAGGGCCAGGGAAAAAAATATCAGCGCCCGGATTTACCATGTCAGGAAGACCTCCCTGAACCTGCAGATCTATGTAACCGATAGACGCGGAATCGTTATTTTTGATTCAGACAAGGGCAAACGCCTGGGACAGGATTTTTCTGAATGGAATGATGTGTTCCTCACACTCCGGGGGCTCTACGGTGCCCGCTCGTCTCCCGAAGTCAAGAATGATCCCTCAAGCAATTCTCTCTATGTTGCCGCACCGATTCGCCGAAATGGTAAAATCATCGGTGTATTAACCATCGTGAAGCCGGAAAAAAGCATACGCCTCTTTATAGACCTGGCCCGTCACAAGGTCATCATCGCCGGTGTCATGACCTGCCTGATATTTATTTTTCTCAGCATCATCATCAGCTTCTGGATTAACCGGCCCATCCTGAGGCTCAGGAACTATGTGATGGATTTAAAAAAGCAGAAGCGGGTTCCCTTCCCCTCACTGGAAAGCAGTGAGATCATAGAACTGGGCCATGCCTTTGAGGATATGCGCGATGAACTTGAGGGACGTAAATATATTGAGCAGTATGTGCAGTCCATGACCCACGAACTGAAAAGCCCTCTCACCTCCCTGATGGGCGCCGCTGAGCTTCTCCAGGAAGACATGAACCGTGACGACCGGGATCGCTTTTCAAAAAATATCCTGACTGAATCCCGGCGTATCCAGGAAATCATAGAACGGCTTCTGACTCTCTCGGCCCTTGAAAACCGCCATGAACTCTCTCACACCCACCGGTTTTCGACAAGAGAGATATTTGAAGAAGTGCGCAACAGCCTGGAGCCCCAGGCCCGAAAGCTCGGCATAACCCTTACAGTAGAAGACAGGGATACTATTATTTTTGAAGGGGAAGTTTTCCTCCTGCGGCAGTCGCTTATTAACCTGGTCCAGAATGCCCTTCAGCACAGCAAAGCCGGAGATACCGTAACCATAGGTGCTGAGAGCAATAAGACAGCGGTAACCTTCACCGTTACCGACCAGGGAAGCGGTATTCCACATTACGCCCTGCAACGGGTCTTTGACCGCTTTTATTCACTGCCCCGCCCCGGAAAACGCAGGGGCACCGGTCTGGGTCTCCCCTTTGTAAAGGAAGTTGCCACTCTTCACAACGGCACCGCGGCCCTGACAAACAACCAGGAAAGAGGCATTACCGCCACACTGACCATTCCCCTGATCCAGGGAAGCTGATCTCCCGACCCGTAACGTTTTTAAAGTAGTTATTTTTCTTTTCATTGAGCCTTAAAGACGACGAAGGTTATCGTCGCCTTTAGCTGATTTTCGGGTAGAAGTCAGCCCCGGGGAAGCTTTCGTTGCTCCACTGAGCCTCTTTTTTCTTCCTTCACATAATTTTCATAATCTTTTCATAAAGCCCCTGTTTCTTGATACGTATACATCCATGAGAGCAAACCATTAAAAAAATATCATGGAAGATTATACGGAGGACTCATATGAAATCCAATACTATTCGAAACAATGTCCTTTCAAGGGCCGGGGTCATTGCTGTACTGGGCCTGATTCTTTTGATACCCCTGCAGATGGTCGCCGGGCTGGTTGAAGAAAGAAAAACAAGACAAAAAGAAGCAGAGAGAGAAGTGACGTCTCACTGGGCATCGAGTCAGCAGGTGGCCGGGCCGATTCTTCTGGTCCCCTTCAGCACCGGGTCGCCGAAAAAGCTTCGTGGCAAATCACTCCACATTCTTCCCGACACCCTGAGCATCACCGGGGATATGGATCCTGAAAAAAGATCCCGGGGCCTCTATGATGTGATGCTCTACCGGTCAGGAAATCTGAAACTGTCAGGTACCTTCAGCCAAAAGTCACTGAACTATCACGGCTACCCCCTTAAGTGGGACGCCGCGCGGGTCGTCATGATACTTTCTGACAGCCGGGGGGTTATGCAGGAAGTTAGTCTTACGTGGAACGGCTCGAGCCGTACCCTGCAGCCCGGTAACTCGTTACCCGATATTGCCGGGGCCGCCTTTACCGCATGGATCGGCAATCCGAAAAAGCATACAGGAACCCACCGATTTTCATGCACTATACCCCTGAAAGGAAGCACATCCCTTGCCTTCGTGCCCCTGGGACGCATTTCCCGGGGTGCCATGAAATCATCGTGGCCCCATCCCTCATTTTTCGGGTCTACTCTTCCTTCGGAAGAAAAAATTACTGACCAGGGATTTTCAGCACTCTGGTCAGTTACCGGTCCCGGGAGCGGACTTCCCCGCCGCTGGGTTACGGGTCATGGCCCCGGTGGGGCAAAGCTGAACCAGGCAGCCTTCGGGGTCTCACTCTACCAGCCCGTCGATGTCTACCAGAAGGTAACCCGGGGGGTTAAATACGGGATACTGTTTATTCTTTTGACCTTTTTGACCTTCTTCCTTTATGATCTTTTCTTTTCACTGGGGCTTCATCCATTACAGTTCATGATGATCGGGTTTGCACTGGTGCTGTTCTTTCTGCTCTTTCTCGCTCTTTCAGAACATGTCCCCTTTACGGTTTCATATATTCTCGCTTCTTTCTCTGTCATTGGTCTGATTGCGGGATATTCCCGTGCTATCTTAAAAGAAAATAATCGGGGCACCGTTATTGCCGGGCTTTTGACAATACTCTACGGGTATCTCTATATTGTCCTGGTTACCCGGGACTATGCTCTCCTTCTCGGCAGTGTTGCGCTGATGGGTGTTTTGACCACGGTGATGTACCTTACGCGGAATATTGACTGGTACCAGTTAAAGGAACAAGTGTAAAGGGGCAAGGGAGAGGTTGCTGAGGCGGTATAAAACTGCCCGAGCCGGGGGTTGGCTGGAGGTAATTAACGCTTTACTTTTCCCCCGGCCCCCGGCACAGTAAGTAACTTTTATTCAGCAGGGAACCAGACCTTCTATGACAAACAAGTTAAAAATACTGATGCTGATCCTGACCATTGCGGCTATTTTTACTGCTGCCGGCATCCTCAGCGCCGAAACCGATAAACCCGCCTACCGGCTCTTTTTCAAAGGAGGCACCCCGGCCCTCTATGCCGACCTGGTAAACCGGGCGGCGAACGCCGATGTGATACTCTTTGGAGAGCTCCATGACAGCCCTATCGCCCACTGGCTTCAGTTAGAACTGGCACAGGATATTTTGAAAAGGAAGAAGTCCCTGGTTCTCGGCATGGAAATGTTCGAGCGGGACGATCAGCTTATAATCGATGAATACCTTAAGGGCTACTTCAGCAGGCACCGTTTCGAGGCGGAAGTCAAGCTGTGGCCCAACTATCAAACTGACTACCGGCCCCTGGTCGAGCTGGCAAAGAGAGACAAAATCAGGTTTATTGCCACCAATGTACCGCGCCGCTATGCTTCCATGGTCTTTAAGAAAGGACTCTCTTCTCTCAGCCGTATAGATCACCGGGCAAAGAGGTTTCTCCCTGATTTGCCGATACATTTTGACCCGGAGCTGACCGGATATAAGAACATGGCCCTCCGATTGAAGAATCACGGGCATCATTCAGCCTTTCTGGCAGAGGCGCAGGCCCTGAAAGACGCGGCTATGGCTGATGCCATCATGAAAAACCGTATCAAGGGGACACCCTTCCTGCACATCAACGGTACCTATCACTCGGATAACCATGAAGGTATTGGCTGGTACCTGAAAAAAGCAGATAAAGACCTGATAACAGTAACAATTTCAACGGTTACACTGAATAACATTTCCAGACCGGAAAAAAGGGTCTTCAAAAGGGGTGACTTTATACTTCTTGTCCATCCCCGAGGGCGTGAATAAAACATGCCAGTATTGAAAAAACTTCCTTTAAAATAATAAAAAAAGCAAATTTATTAAAAAAAAGTTCCTTAAACCGACATTTTGTAGTCAAAAATCACATTTTGCCTATATTTTCTCTTCTTAATTCCTTGACAGGATCCGTGATATTCTCAAAACTATGTTTACTATCCTCTATTCCTGAAACTTTGAAAGGCAATAGAACTCCAATTAATAGAGGAGATACTATTATGAATGCATACACTAATAATAATTCAATCTCAAGCTTTGAGCAGCTCCTTTTATATCGCCCGGAACTGGCGAAAAACCGTGAAGCCTTTGAGCAGATAATCAATGAACATCCCATGAGGCTTACACCCTACTATGCCGGCCTGATAGACTGGGATGATGAAAATGATCCTATTCGTAGAATGTCTGTCCCGTCCCTGGGAGAGCTGGATCCCGATGGCATGTATGATACCAGCGGTGAATCCACAAACACCAAGATGAGCGGCCTGCAGCATAAATACAGGCAGACAGCCCTGCTCCTGGTAACCAATGCGTGCGCCATGTACTGCCGACACTGTTTTAGAAAACGCCTTGTGGGACTTCCTTCAAGTGAAATAATGAACCAGGCCAATGAAGCGGTAGAGTATATAAAACAGCATAAAGAAATCAATAATGTCCTGGTAAGCGGCGGCGATCCCCTGACACTCAATACAAATCTTTTAGGAAAAATTCTGAAAGAGCTTGCGGCTATCGCCCATCTTGACTTTATCCGGATCGGAACTCGAATTCCCGTTGTGGACCCCCACCGTCTTACCGACGACCTGGCTCTCCTTGACCTTCTCGAAGATCTGACCAATACAAAAAAACGAATATATATTGTCACCCAGTTCAACCATCCGAGAGAACTGACTGATATTGCCAAATCTGCCATTCAGTCAATCCTTGACCGTGGAATCGTCATGCTCAACCAGGCGGTACTTTTGAAAGGTGTCAATGACAGCCCTGAAGTTCTTGCAGAACTGATGTCTGAATTAACTCAAATTGGCGTGACCCCCTACTATGTCTTTCAATGCCGTCCCGTTGCACGGGTCAAAAATGTATTTCAACGCTCTCTCTATGATGCTTACCAGATTGTAGAAGAAGCAAAAAAACTGATGAATGGACCGACAAAGCGTTTCCGTTTTGCCATGTCCCATGAAACCGGTAAAATTGAAATAATCAGTATGACTGAATCAGAGATGTACTTCAAGTACCACCAGGCTAAAGACATGGAAAATTTTGGCCGCTTCTTCTCACAGCCCATGGATAAAAAAGCCGGCTGGCTTTATAACATCTAGACAGTCCGGACAGCACAAAGCTCTACAATCAATGTAAACCTGACCTTTCCAGGGTAATGGTCTATAATGGTACAGGACGTAGTATCAATCCAGATGAGACGGAGAAAATTTCTCAAGGGCCGGGTGGAGAACACTCAGGCCCGCCATGGGACAAAGTCACCATATTAAGGCAAAACCGAATGCCGCCAATCCTCAACTCTCCTTCACCGGCAGTTTCACATGAATTGCAAAAAGCCCATCAGCATACTCAGCCTTCACTGTACCGCCATGATTCCCCACTACCTTGCTGACCAGGGAAAGTCCGAGCCCCGCGCCTTCTGATTCATTGAAGCGCCTGAAGGGCTCGAATAGATGTTCACGTTCTTCTTCAGTAAAAGTTCCTCCCCGGTTTTCCACTGAGAAAAGCACACCTCTCTCAAGGGGGTTTACCGTCACCTTGACTGAAGTATGCTCGTCGGCATACCGTCCCGCATTATCTACTATGCATGAAACAGCCATTGAGATATCTTCCTTAACCATATCTACGTTAACAGGTTCAGGAGGGAAATGCATTTTGAGGGAAAGATTTCTTTTTTTAAACAGGTTGCTGTACCGTTCCATTGTCGAGCTGACAACCTCCCGCAGATCATGGGGCTTTTTTTCCATGGAGGCGTCACGCTGTTCTACCTTCGACAGAAGAAGAATCTGGCCAATAAGATGATCCATTTCTTCGATCTCACTGTTCATTGTAGTGAAAAGACGCTCCGCCGCATTTCCTTCCCCCCCCTTAATCTTTTCTTCGAGAAGCTCCCCCGCCACCCGGAGTCTCGCCAGGGGCGACCGAAGCTCATGAGAAATATGCGCCGTCATCTCACGGGTTTCGGTTACCATCTTTTCAAGATTCTCAGCCATGTCATTGAAGGCTTCACCGAGCTGGCCGATCTCATCACCACCGGATATACTTACCCGCTCATCAAGATGCCCCCGGGAAATCCGCCGCGCCGAATCCCGCAGCTTTCTCAGGGGTTTCGATATATAACGTGAAAAGGGAAAAAGAAGCAGGGCAAGAATGCACCCGATTGCCAGAAGCCCCTGGAGAAACCGCCCATCATGAGGGGCAACGTGACGGCCGTCATAAAAAAGAACCAGAGATTCATTGCCCGCCTTTTCCATTGGAATCTCTACCTGGAGCACCATTCCACGGCGCTGATGCCTGAAGATATAGGAGGGTTTTTTTGTTTCATTAAAAGGTCCTTCAAAACGGGGCATTTCATCTTTAAAAGTTCTAAAGGTAATTTCGTCACCCTGCTTAAGCCACACTACTACACCGGTTTGTTCAGAAAGCTGTTTTAAATAGGTAAGGAAGTTTTGGCGTCCCGGCCCCGAGAGCTGTTCCGCCGCATAGGTTCGGGAAACTGAGGCAACAGCCTCAAGCATTTCACCATGCCGCCCATGGGCGGGGAAAAAACTCAGGTACCTGAAAAGACCAAAAATCAACACCTCGGAAACAACGAGAAGAAGAATAAAAACAAGAAAGATCTTAATATATATTCGGTTTATTTTCATGATAGAATCCTCAAGGCGTATCCCGCACCCCATACCGTTTTGATGGAAACACCGCACCCCTCAAGGGTCTCAAGTTTGGCCCTGAGCCGGCTGATGTGAACATCAATACTCCGTTCAAAGGCTATAAAGTCCCGGCCCCGGGCATGGTTCATGATCTCGTCCCTGGAAAAGACCCGGTCAGGGTACTTCATAAAAAGTTCCATCATTCGGTATTCTGTTGCCGAAAGTTCAATGTCTTGACTGCCCCGGGAAAGACAGTGACAGTGAAGGTTCAGGGTCACCCCCCCCGCTTTAAGGATTGCCTTTTCTTCCTGTTTCTGCCTGGTGTCAACACTTCGCCGAAGCACTGCCCTGATACGGGCAAGAAGCTCCCTTGGATTAAAGGGCTTCGGCATATAGTCATCAGCCCCCACCTCGAGTCCGATTATCCGGTCCATCTCTTCGCCCCGGGCAGTGAGCATAATTACCGGTATGCTTTTAAAGTCACTGTCCTCTTTTAATATTCTTGTCATTTCTTTACCGTCCAGCACCGGCATCATTACATCAGCAATTATGAGGTCCGGCCTAATGGCCCGTGTCATTTTAAGCCCCTCTATGCCGTCAGGGGCGGTTTCAATATTATAGCTTTTACCCAGAAGCGTGGAAAGCAAATCTCTCATGTCCCTGTTATCATCAACAATCAGTATGGTGTATTCTTTATTTTCTTCACCATACTTTTCGAGTGTACCTCCTTCCCGCGCATGCATACCGGAGACTGGTGCTTCAGCATCGGGGATTTCCTTTATGTCTAACATTTGCCGTATCCCGATTAAGCTGAGACTGTCTTCAAAGGACTCCCCCATTTCCTCACCATCAATAAAATGGACTGATTCTCTATCGAGGAGATGTTCTTTCC
>CAZPEK010000083.1:9565-10972 GCA_964585555.1 uncultured Leptospirales bacterium
GGAAATGCTAATACAAACCGTGGCCCATGATCATGGGGATAGTCGGCCCTGTATTTGCTCTCAACCGATATAGCAGCACCCATAAGTCTGGTGAGTTCGCTAACCAGAGAAAGGCCGATGCCGGTACCTTCTTCCCTTCGTTTAAGAGCCGCCTGTGTAAAGCGCTCAAAGATAGAATCAATCTTGGCCGGGGGGATACCTTCACCGGTATCTTCAACCATAATTATGCAATTATTACTGTCCTCGATAACTCTTACCGTAATAGTGCCGCCCGCAGGGGTAAATTTCAGCGCATTAGAAAAAAGGTTCATGATCACCCTGTCTGTTTTATCAAGATCAAGAAAGAGCTTGATCGGCCTGCTTTCTGAAATAAAATTAACTGTTATGCCTTTAGATTCTGCAGCCGATCTTATCCCCTCTGTATATGTTTCCATTTTTTCTACAACATCCACTTCTCTTACATACAGGTCCATCCTTCCTGCCTCGATCTTTGAATAATCAAGCAGGTTGTTTACCAGGCGCAGGAGTTTAAGTGTATTTCTTTGAATATTATAAAAAAATTCTTTGCCGGCAGCAATATGAGCATCTTCCTGGAGGACTGCTTCTACAGGAGACAGTATAAGGGTGAGAGGGGTCCTTAATTCATGGGAAATATTGGCAAATAAGTTTGTTTTCATCCTGTCTAATGCCTCAAGCTTCTCATTTGCTGCCTGAAGTTCATGGGTGCGTTCTTCAACTTTTAATTCAAGGTTATCACTGAACTCCTGGAGCTTTTTCTTCATGACATTAATCCTGTCTGCAAGGCCCAGAGAAAGCAGCATTGCCTGGGCAGCAAAGCCAAAATAAAGGCTGTAATTAATAAATATATTTTCAGGAATGACCTGCATGATTTTTAAGTTGTTCAACAGTTCGGCAATCAAAAAAGGAAGCCATGAAATCAGATAAAACCATGCCTGCCTTTTTACAATCTTTCCCGGGGCCTTAACAGCAATAAAGATTATCACGGAAACCCCGTAAAAAATCAGCAGGGTCAATGTAACTATTAAAAACTTGAGAGCAAAATTATAGCGGTTACATAAGACCAATAGAAATGTAATAAAAACTACTGAATAGATAGAACATCTCAGTATGATACCTGTTTTTTTAAAAATGTCCCAGACATTAATAAAATTTTTAGCAAACTGTATGGCAAAAAACATTGAAACAGCAAACAAGACTGGAATACTGACATTTGCCCACCATACATTGTCAGGCCATAAATACTGATAGGCCGTTCCGTTTAATGACATGATAAAAAGAAGTGTTGTTATATTAAAAAGAATGTAAAAAACATACGCCCGGTCCCGGATAAAAAAGAAGATACAGGTATTGTATAAAACAAGGGCGATAAGCACCATATAAAAAGCC